>JADZDA010000055.1 GCA_020851255.1 Burkholderiales bacterium
CGTCGCCGAGTCGGCTGGCCGCAGTGCCACCGGCGCCTGCATCGGATCGGTCGAGGAGACCATGCGCCCGACGACGCGACGCACCCAGGGCGCGAGCAGCGTGACCGTCGGAAAGGCGACGGGCCAGGTGGTCAGACAGGCGCGCAGCCACTGGGCGGCGAACCCGGCGTGGGTTCCCTGCGTGATCGCGATGACGAACGCCGACACGAGCGCGACCATGATGATTGACAACAGTGCACCGAAGACGACAGGCGCGTAGCGAACGGGGATACGCATGGCATGCTCCCTAGACGGTGAGGTGGCGGGCGGCCAGCCCCGCGGCATAGAGGCCGAACCCGAAAATCGCGTGCGTGACCAGGCTCTGCAGCCGGGCGGCCGCGGGGCGCGGCGTACGACGCGCGGCGAGGCCGGCGCCCATGCCCGGCTGCATCAGCAGGAATGGCGCCGCGACCGTACCGACGCCGACCAGCAGCGCCGGCCCGATCGTGGGCTCGTGAATCCACGCGAGCCCCCAGAACGCGGGCAGCAGGCCTGCGAACGCGATGCCGATCAGGTAATGCGCGATCCAGCCGATCCAGCGCTCGCCGCGCACGGCGGGCGCGGCCGAGATGCGGTCGTGCCGGAACCGGCCGCCCAGCACGATTTGGGAGAACCAGCGGCCGACCAGGCCGTAGTCGGGCGGCGCGATGCCGAACAGGCGCCTGCGCGCGATCGCCCAGACGTCGATCACCATCGTCGCGCCGGCGCCGATGAGCAGCGTCAGTGTCCATGCGTTCATTTCCATCTCCGGTGACTTGCCCGCGACGGGCATGGCTGGCACAGTGCCACTTCAAGTCGACTTGAAGTCAAGGGGCCGATCGTGGACATCGCCGAGGTCGTGCGGCGCTCGGGCGTACCCGCCTCGACGCTGCGGTACTACGAGGAGAAGGGGCTCATCGAGTCGGTCGGACGCCAGGGCCTGCGGCGCACGTTCGATCCGCGGGTGCTCGAACGGCTCGCCCTGATCGCATTGGGGTCGGCGGCAGGCTTCTCGCTCGACGAGACCGCGCGCATGTTCGCGGCGGACGGACGGCCGCGCATCGACCGGCGGATGCTGTCGGCCAAGGCGCGGGAGCTGACCCGCACGATCCGCCAGCTCACCGCGATGCGCGACGGACTGCGGCACGCCGCCGTCTGCCCGGCGCCCAGCCATCTCGAGTGCCCGACGTTCCGCCGCCTGCTTGGCGCCGCGGCCTCGGGAGTGCGCAGGAAAAAGGCGGCGAGCGCGAAATCAGCCCCGCCCCCCGCGCGGACGCGTGCCGCGGCGACGCGAGCACGCCGGTGACCGATCGGATCAGACGCAGCGGAATTCCACTGCGCCCGGAGACGCAACGGCGGCAGGACTCGCCGAACTCCCGGAGTGGCCCGGCCGTCGCGCCGGTGGCGGCGGCGATCGTCGCCTATCCGGTCGATCTTCGGATGATTGCGCGGATACGAACGCCGGACGTGACCCACCTGCGATGCGCGCGGGGAGGAGGACGCCGCGCGTACCGTGACATCGACACGCCGCAGTCCTAGAATGCGCGCTCGGCCACAGGGAGCCCACGCGGGTGGAGCGCCCGTGCCGCGGCGACCCCGCCACGCCGGCGGCGCACCGTTTGATCACGACGTTCGCATCGCCTGCGCCACGAACCCCGACCACGCAACGGGATCATGTCCTTCCTCGCCTTCCTCGCCGCCGCGATCGTCCTCGCCATCACCCCCGGCCCGGGCATCGCCTACGTGGTCGCACGCACGGTCGCCGGCGGCCGCACCGAGGGGTTGGCGTCGTGCCTGGGCACCGCGATCGGCGGCATGTTCCATGTGCTCGCAGCGGCGCTCGGATTGTCCCTGATCGTCGCGCAGTCGGCGCTGGCCTTCGGGCTGGTGAAATACCTCGGCGCCGCCTACCTGATCTACCTCGGCGTGCGCCTGCTCCTGCGCAAGGACTCGGTCTTCCCGGTCGAATCGGTCACCGCGCACGGTGCGCGCAAGGCGCTGCGGGAAGGGATCGTCGTCGAGGCGCTGAACGTCAAGACCGCGCTCTTCTTCCTCGCGTTCCTGCCGCAGTTCGTCTCGACCGCGGAACTGGTGATTCCGCAACTCGTTCTGCTGGGCAGCGTCTGCGTGGCGCTGAACACGTGCGCGGACGGGGTCGCCGTCTACGCCGCCGACCGGCTGCTCGAATCGTCCGCCGCCCGCGCGGCGCGGGCGCGACTGCTCACCCGGGCTTCGGGCGTCACCATGATCGGACTGGGCACCACTCTCGCGCTGGCGCGGCGCGAGAGCTGACGCGCCGATCGGACCCACGCGGACGGGCGCGACGGTCATCGTGAGCGACATGCCGGTCCCCGCCGACCGACCCGAGCGTGAATTCCGGGCCATGAACAAGCGACCGCTCTACCGGAAAGAGAACACGACCGCGCACCGTCCGTCGTGCCATTCGGGCGTCCGGTACCGTGACCATCGGAACACCAGGGACGAACTGCGCTCGGAAGCGCTGCGCGGGTCCATGCATGCCGGACAACGCCACGGCCTGGACTACACGCCGCTGTACAGGTTCCTGCTCTCCAGGATCGGCCAGCCCTGGAACGCCGTGTATTCCGAGGCGGTCGATCGACTCGATCGACCCGACCCGATCTTCCGGATGGTCGCACTCGACGAGAATCGGCGGCAGGCGTACGTCCGTGTCGGCGACTCTTCCTACTTCAGTGGTCTCTTCGTCGATGCGGACGGGATCCTCCGGGCGGTCGACCCGTCGCTGGGCCCATCGAGCCTGGTGCCGCTGTGCAAGTGCTGTACGCACACGTTCAACGGCGTGCGTTTCACCCGGCGGTTCCCCGGGTAGGTTGCGCGATCCGCGCGCGTGGCGGACTATCGCGAACCGGCGCCGTGCGAACCCCGAGCGCCGGGACGCGAATTCGGAGGCGAACGACCGATGACTCCAGGAACCGTCACCTTGCACCGGGTGATCCGCGCGCCGGCCGAGCGGATCTATCGCGCGTTCCTCGATCCGGACGCGCTGTGCAAATGGCTGCCGCCGCACGGTTTCACCGGCAAGGTCCACGAGATCGATGCGAGGGTCGGCGGCCGATACCGGATGTCGTTCACCAACCTGTCCACCGGCCACGCCCACGCGTTCGGCGGCGAGTACCTCGAGCTCGTGGCGAACGCGCGGATCCGCCACACCGATCGATTCGACGATCCGGACCTTCCCGGCGAGATGGTGACGACGATCGTGCTGCGCGAAGTTTCCTGCGGTACCGAGCTCTCGATCGTCCAGCAAGGCATCCCCGCCGTGATTCCGGTCGAGGCCTGCCACCTGGGCTGGCAGGAGTCGCTCACCCTGCTCGTGCAACTCGTCGAGGCGCAGGTCCCCGGCTGAGGCGATCGCGGCGAAGGTGCCGTCGGAACGCATTGCCCACCGAAGGCAACGCGAGTGCGCGCGACCCGAACAACGTCCCGAGAGGCGACTCGAACATGCGGACCGACGTGCGCGCCAACCTGCGGATACACGCCTTACTCGCGTTCCTCGCGGGCGGTCTCTCGCTCGTGCTGCTGCTCGCCAGCGTCGTGCCTCCGCCGGGCGATCCGGCGCAGCCGCTGGCCTGGGAGGCGGGCCACCGGAGCGCCTACGCGCTGGTCGCCGCCCTCGCGCTGACCTGGTCGGTCCTGTCGGTGCCCTTCGCCATCACGCTGGGCGCGATGATCGAAGACGCCGACGCATCGCTGGTCACGGCGGCCCGTTTCCTGACCGCCGGCGGGATCCTGCTCCTGGGCACCGGCGTGTTCCTGGGCTTCGCGGCACTGCTGGCCCTGGGCGCCGCCGGCCCGGCGCCGGACCCCGCGGTCGTCGCGCACCATGCGAGGTTCTGGGCCCAGATGCGCTACCTGCTCACCGACCCCGGCCTCATGGCCTGGGGTGTCGGACTGCTGTTGTACGGCGGGCTGCTCTGGCGCAGCGGCGCGCTGCCGCGCTCGGTGGTCGCGATCTGCCTCGCGGGCGGGGTCGCCGGCGTGCTGACCCTCGCCGTGTTCGAGACGTCGATCCTCGCGCTGGTCCAGCTCGTCGCGTTCGCCGTTCTCGGCCTGGGCGCGGGCGTCTCGCTCCTGCGCGAGAGCCGCGGAACCGCCGGCGCTCCGCGATAGCCTGCGACGGGACCCTCGGCCGGACGCACGCCGCGGGCGGCGCGTCACCCTGTTTCGGTCACTCCGGTCCGTCCTGCCCCGCCGGTCCTTCCTGCCCTACCGAACCCATGCACGATGTCCTCGCCGGCTGACGCGTCCTGGTCACCCGGTCCGCGGAGTTCATGGGGCCTGCGCTGTGCGAAGTGGTCGACGCGCAGGGCGTGGCGGGCGCCGAGCCGCCCTCGTCACCCGGAGTCGCCGAGCGCGTCGTGCGCGACGTCGGACCCGTCGACGCGCTCGCGGTCAATCGGACCGTGGCACCGGCCAGAACCGCGTCGGCAGCGCGACGGAGGCGGCGCACGGACGGGAAACCGCCCATGAGTGCTCGCGTCACCGTTCGTCCGGAGCGGGTGCAGGACGTCGCCGCGATCGCGGCCGTGGTCGCAGCCGCGTTCGCGAACCACCCGCGCAGCGACGGTTCGGAACCGCGGATCGTCGAGCGACTGCGTGCCCGCGGCGCGCTCGTGGTCTCGCTGGTCGCCGAGGAGGAAAGTGCGATCGTCGGCCATGTCGCCTGCTCGCCGGTCAGCGTCGATGGACGGACCTGCGGCTGGTTCGGGCTGGGGCCGCTGTCGGTGTCTCCGGCGCACCAGCGCCGCGGCGTCGGTCGCGCGCTCGTCGACGAGGCCCTCTCGACGCTGCGCGCGCACGGTGCCCGCGGCTGCGTCGTTCTGGGCAACGCCGCTTACTACGGGCGTTTCGGCTTTCGCGCGGATCCGGCTCTGAGACTGCCCGGATTCCCGGAGGAGCACTTCCTCGCGCTCGTGTTCGGCGCATCGATGCCGTCTGGCGTCGTCGCCTACGATCCTTCGTTCGCTGCGGCCGGTTGACAATCGCCGTCCGACGACAACCGAACGGCGACCGCGCCGCCGTCGTCGCCCCTGCCCCTTGGCTTCGGCGGCCGGTGCTGGCAAAGTCGCCGCTCTACGGAGTGCCGCGGCGCCGGGGCAGCCGACCTGAACCCGGTTTTCGCCTGCACAGCCACCCGACCGAGGAGACTTGCCATGGGACGGATGTTCCGGTTGATCCTTGCCGTCGTCGCCGGCCTCGTCGTCGGCAGTGCCGTCAACATGGCGCTGATCCTCGTCAGCGGCAAGGTCATCGCGCCTCCGGCCGGCGCCGACGTGACGACCGCCGAGGGACTGCGCGCGTCGATCCACCTGTTCGAGCCGCGCCATTACCTGTTCCCGTTCCTCGCGCACGCGCTGGGCACCTTCGCAGGCGCGCTCACCGCCGCGTACCTCACCCCCGGACGGACCGCCGGGCCAGCCTACGTCGTCGGCGGCGCGTTCCTGCTGGGCGGCATCGCGAACGTGATCATGCTGCCGGCGGCACCGTGGTTCAGCGCGCTCGACCTCATCGCCGCGTACCTGCCGGCCGCGTGGCTCGCGCACCGTATCGCCTCGCGCAACGCGGCCGCGCTGCCGGGGGACGCGTGAGCACCGCCGCCCTGGTTCCATGATCGACGCGCACTGGCCGCTGTTCCTCGCCGCCTCGGTCGTCGTCATCGCGACGCCCGGGCAGGACATGCTCCTCGTCATGTCGAAGTCGCTCGCGCAGGGCGTGCGCGCCGGCGTCGCCACCGCGGCCGGCGTGAGCCTCGGCCTGGTCGGCCACACGCTGCTCGCGACGATCGGACTGGGCGCGCTGCTGCGCGCGTCCGAGTGGCTGTTCGTCGCGCTCAAGTTCGCCGGCGCGGCCTATCTCCTCGTGATCGGCGTCCAGATGCTGCGCACGCGGGCCGAGTTGCCCGACTCGGCGACGATCACGCGGCAATCCAGACGCAGCCTGTTCGCGGCCGGCGCCGCGTCCAACCTGAGCAATCCGAAGATCGCGGTGTTCTACCTCGCGTTCCTGCCGCAATTCGTCGCGGCGGACGCCTCGAATCCCGCGGCGACCGTCTTCGTGCTCGGCCTCGTGTTCGCGGCGCTCACCTTCGTCATCAAGGGGCCGGTGGCGGTGTTCGCGGGACGGCTTTCGTCGTGGTTCCGGGCGCGGCCGCGCGCGTACACAGCGCTGCATCGGGTGAGCGGCCTGGTGATGATCGGGCTCGCGGTCCGCCTCGCGTTGTCCAGGCGCGACGGCTGACCGCCGGCCCGCGGCGACGATGGACATCCGCGTCGACGACCTCACCGGTCCCGAGATCCGCGCGCTGCTCGAGGAGCACCTCGCGAGCATGCACGAGATCTCGCCGCCGGAGAGCGTGCACGCGCTCGACCTCGAACGCCTGCGGCGTCCGGAGATCACGTTCTGGACCGCCTGGGTCGACGGCGAGCTGGCCGGCTGCGGCGCGCTCAAGGCGCTCGATCGCGCGCACGGCGAGGTGAAGTCGATGCGCACCGCGGTGCACCGGCGGCGCCACGGCGTCGGAAGGGCGATGCTCGCGCACATCGTCGCCGAAGCGCGCGCCCGGTCCTACACGCGGCTCAGCCTCGAGACCGGTTCGGCCGCGGCGTTCGAGCCGGCGCGACGTCTCTACGAGAGCTTCGGATTCCGGACCTGCGGCCCGTTCGCCGATTACCGCGACGATCCGCACAGCACGTTCATGACCCGCCCGCTCGGCGGGGGCTGACGGGCGCCGACGGGACCGCCGCCACGCACCCGCATTCGCCGCACCCGCATTCGCCGTTCAAGGAGCCCGCGAGGCCGATCGACGATCGCCGGACGAAGCAGAACTTCATCCTGCAGCAGGGATTGCCGCCACCGGATCCGGCGACCTGCGCGACCCAGTATTCGGCACTGCATTTCCAGCCGCGCATCGGGCCGCGCTCCTGGTCGCGACACGCGCGCTGGTCTTCGGCGAACTCTGCCTGGGATCGCACGTGTTCCTGGTGGCGACCGGGCGCGCCGGATTCGCCCACCGCACGATGCCCTGGTCGCGCGGCTGATCGCGCGGCGGGGAGGAATCCCGCCGAATTCCTCCGATCGCCCGGAGTTCGGGTAATCTGGGCGTCCGGGCTTCCGCCGGCGCGGCGGTTCCCGACGGACATTCAGAGGAGACGATGGCGTTCGCGCTCACCGCCGACATGCGTGCCGTGGTCAAGGCGGCGCACCTCGCGTTCGCCGCGACCGTCAGCGCGGACGGCCGTCCCAACCTCTCGCCCAAGGGTACGATCCGGGTCTATGACGACCATCATCTGTGCTTCCTCGACATCGCCTCCCCGCGCACGCGCGCCAATCTCGAGCAGCGTCCGTGGATGGAGATCAACGTCGTCGACGCGCTGTCGCGCCGCGGTTACCGGTTCGCCGGGCCGGCGAAATCACACGCACCGTCGAGCGCGGAGTTCGCGCGGGCGAGCGAGATCCTGCGGCGCGACGATTCGAACGCCTATCCCGCGCTCGGCGTCGTCGTGCTCGCGGTGGTCGAGGCGGCACCGGTACGCTCGCCCGGTTACCGGTTCGTCCGCGACGAGGCCGACATGCGCGCGGTCTGGCGCAAGCGACGCGATGCGCTCGACGCCGAGTTCGACGAATTCCTGCTGCGCGCGCGCCCTTGACGGATTCGGACGAGACATGACGGATTCGAACGAGACATCGACGGCGGAGGCTCGATGAGACGGGTGACCGGCATCGGCGGCATTTTCTTCCACGCGAAGGACCCGGCGTCGATGCACGCCTGGTACCGCAAGCACCTGGGCATCGACGTGCAGTCCTGGGGCGGCGCCGCGTTCCAATGGACCGACGCCTCGGGCGCGCCCGCGGGCGGCACGACGATCTGGAGCGTCGGGCCCGCGGATGGCGAACACTTCGCGCCGTCGAGGTCGCCGTTCATGGTGAACTACCGCGTCGACGATCTGCACGCGCTGGTCGCCGCGTTGAAAGCCGAGGGCTGCGACGTGCTGCCCAAGATCGAGGAGTCCGAGTACGGCAAGTTCGCTTGGGTGATGGACCCCGAGGGCAACAAGGTCGAACTGTGGCAACCGCCGCCCGGACAGTGATTCGGATACCGCCCCGCTCGACGCCGGTCATCGGCGCCGTCGGCAGGCCAGCCGCCCGATGACCGCGCTCGCCACCGCCGACCGCGTCGAGGTGCTGATCCTCGTCGACAACCTCACCGACAACCTTTCGTCGGCGCCCGCTTACGTCGAGAACGAGTTCTCGCGCCTGTGGCGGCGCGGAGCGAAGCGCCTGGGCGGAAGCTGCCTGTGCTGCGCCGCGCACGGGCTCGCCTGCGCGATCACCGCCTGGCGCGGCGGTGTATCGCGCACGCTGCTCTTCGACACCGGCCCGGACGCCGCGGTGTTCGAGCGCAATGTCGACCGTCTCGGATTCGACCTGGCCACCGTCGACGCGATCGCGCTGTCGCACGGGCACTGGGACCACTGCGGCGCCCTGCCGCGCGCGCTCGAGATGATCGCGCTCGCGACCGGGGGGAAGCGGTTGCCGGTGTACCTGCACCCCGACGCGCACGTCACCCGCGCGCTGCGAGGTCCGGACGGTGCGATCCGGCCCTTCGCCGACATACCGTCGGCCGACGAGATCGACGGCCTCGGCGGCACCGTCGTCCACGCGCGGCACGCGCAGCTCGTCCTCGACGACCTCTTCCACCTGAGCGGCGAGATTCCGCGGGTCACGCCGTTCGAGCAGGGGATGCCCGGGCAGGTGCGCCTCGCGCCCGACGGCGGCTGGGAACCCGATCCGCTGGTCGTCGACGAGCGCTACGTCGCCGTGCGGGTGAAGGACAAGGGCACGATCGTGTTCACCGCCTGCTCGCACGCCGGCGTGGTCAACGTGCTGAACGACGCGCGCGCGACGCTCGCCGGGCCGCTGCACGGTGTGCTCGGCGGCTTCCACCTCGCCGGGGCGAACGAGATCGCGATCGCGCCGACCGTCGAGGCGATGAGACCGTTCGCTCTCGCCTCCATCGCGGCGGGCCATTGCACCGGCTGGCGCGCGATCGGCGCGCTCGCCGCGGCGTTCGGCGAGGCGGTCGCGCCCTCGTCGGTCGGCAAGACCTATCGCTATTGAAGCGCGGCGGCATCGCGCGACCGCGCATCGTGCGCCCGATTCGGATCTGCGTCGCGTTGCTCGCCGGCCTCGCCGCGCCCGCGTTCGCGTTCGCGATCGATCTCGCGCCGCTGTGGAACTTCGCCGATCCCGTTGCGAGCGAGCGGCGATTCCGCGAGGCACTCGCCACGGCAGGCGGCGACGACGCGCTGATCGTCACGACCCAGATCGCGCGAACCCACGGACTGCGCCGCGACTTCGAGCGCGCGCGGACGATCCTCGCGGGCATCGAGCCCGCGATCGCGACCGCCGGCGCCGAGGCGCGCGTGCGCTACCACCTGGAGGTCGGGCGCAGCTGGGCGTCGGCGACCCACGCGCGCGACCAGCGCTCTCCGGAGGGCGACGCCCGCGCCCGCGCGGCGTTCCGGTCCGCACGGGAGACGGCGCACTCGGCGCGGCTCGACGACCTGGAGATCGACGCGATCCACATGTTCGCGTTCGTCGACACCGCGCCCGCCGACCAGCTCCGCTGGGCGCAGGAAGCGCTGGCGGTCGTCCAGGCATCGACGCAGCCGGCGGCGAAGCGCTGGGAGGCGTCGGTGCGCAACAACCTGGGCTACGCCTTGCACACGCTCGGTCGCTACGACGAGGCGCTGGCCGAGTTCCGAGCGGCGGTCGCGCTGCGCGAGCGCGGGACGAACGCCGCGGCCACCCGCGTCGCGTGGTGGATGGTCGCCTGGACCCTGCGCGCGATGCAGCGGATCGACGAGGCGATCGACATCCAGTCGAGGCTCGAACGCGAGGGCGATGCGGCCGGCGCGCCCGATCGCCACGTCTTCGAGGAGCTGGAGGCGCTCCACCGCGCGACGGGCGACGAGGCCGGCGCGCGTCGCTACGCCGAGCGCGGAAGGGCCACGGCCCGATGAGCGCGATCCGACATCGGCCGCGGCGCTCGCGGCGGGTGTAAGTCCGGCGCCCCGCAAGCCGACTCCTGCAGCGAGACCGGGTCGCGCGGCAACGCGCCGCGCGCCGGCGATCGATGCAGGGAGGTTCCGATGGACGTGCGCAAGGCGGTGCTGCTCGCATTCACCCATGGACTGGTCGCGGCCGGCGGCTTCGGCGCCGGCATCTACGCGTTGCCGATCCTGATCGCGCCGCCCGCGCCGACCGCAGCCCAGGTCGCGTCGGCGGCCACGCAGGCGGCGTGGACCGGGACATTCCGCCGCGACCTCGCAGACAGCGACGCACTGCACTGGGGCGAGGGCACGGTCACGATCTCCCCGAACGCGATCGCGCTGTCCGGCAGGCTCGCGCCAGGCCCCGATTACAAGCTCTACCTGTCGCCGGCGTTCGTCGAGACCGAGGAAGCGTTCCACCGGCTCAAGCCGCGGATGGTCCGCGTCGGCGACGTGAAGACGTTCGAGAATTTCGTCGTCGCGATCCCGTCCGGCGTCGATCCGTCGCAGTTCTCGGCGGTCGTCGTCTGGTGCGAGCGCTTCGGGCAGTTCATCACCGCGGCGAGCTACCGGCCGGCGTGACGCGCGGGACGGTCCGGCGTAGAGTGGCGCCGTCGCGCCGGTCCCCGGCGCCACGGGGGACACGATGGCCGGACCGAGCGCAGATCGTTCCAAGCCGCCGTCGAGCGCGCCTGCAGGATGGGCGCGGCGATGAACTTCGGCTTCCGCTTCAACCCGCACCTGCTGGTATTCCTGGGTTCGCTCTTCTTCGCCGCGCTGTTCGGCCTCTACGCGCTGCACGCCGGCGTGTGGTGGTGGAACGCGGGCACCTACGTCCAGCGACCGTACGTGATGGACGAAGGCCGCCCGAACGACGGGTCGCCGTACATCGCCGGGCATTTCGAAGGCTCGACCGAGCAGGTCAACATCCTCGGCGCGATGAAGGACGGCGCCGTGGTCGTCGCCGGCGCACCCAACGAGCGCTTCGAGGCGGGCAAGCGGATCCTGGTCTGGCACTCGCCGGTCGCCTGGGACCTGGTGGTGCAGGGCCGCTGGACCAACAACGTGCCTGTCGCCGCGCTGCCGGAGCGCCCGGGGTTCCTGCGGACCTTCGGCTACCTCGCGGTCGCGATCGCGATCCTGGCGGCCGGGCTCAAGGCGACCATCTGGGTTTACCACCGCTACGCGACCCGGGCCGGCGACCTCCCCGCGGACCGACGGCCGACGAGTTGACGAGCCACCGCGCGAGCGCTGGCCCCGGTCCCGGGGAGCCGCGCGAGGGTGCACTCCACTGCCTCGTGGACCGACCGCCGATGACCTCCGCGCCCGACATCGTCGTCTCGTCGCACGACGACCTGCCGCAGCCCGAGAGCGCGATCGTCGACGAGGGCATCGGCGCGTACAACGACGAAGCCGCCCCGCTGCACGAGGTGCGCCCGCTGTCCTGCTTCGCCAGGGATGCGCAGCATCGCGTCGTCGGCGGCGCCGTCGGCCGCTCCTGGGGCGCCTACGCCGAGATCCAGCAACTGTGGGTCGATCCCGGCTCGCGCGGACGCGGCATCGGGACGACGCTGATGCGCGCGTTCGAGGCGCACGCGCGCACGCGCGGCTGCCGCGTGTTCGCGCTGGAGACGTTCTCGTTCCAGGCGCGGGAGTTCTACGAGTCGCTGGGCTACCGGATCGAGTGGGAGCGCCGCTCGTATCCGCACGGCATCGTCAAGTACCACATGACCCGGCACGACGACGATGCCGGCGCGGCGGCCGGGCGTCGCTGACCGGCCGCGTATCCGTCGATTCCGATGCCGACTCCGGCGCAAGCCGCGCTGCTCGCCCTGGCACTCGCCGCGCTCGCGGGTGTGCTCTACGCGTTGGTGCGATCCACCGGGATCACGATCCGCGCGCTCGTCGGGAGGCGCTGGAGTATCGCGCTCGGCGCGATCGGCGCGATCGTCCTGGTCCTCGCCGGCGCGGCGGTCGTGATCGTTGCATGGTTCGCCCGCGCGATCGGCCACGGGGAGAAAACCATCGCCGGGGATTTCGGCCTCGCCGCCGTGACGCTCGTGCCGCTCGCGGTCGCGGGCGCGCTCGTGGGATTCGGCGCAGGCCGACTGCGCGCCCGGCTCGACCGTTCCGATCCGTAACCCGACCGCGCGATGCGCGGCCCATTCGAGGCAACCCGATGCTCGCCGTGATCTTCGAAGTCGTCCCCGCCGAAGGGCGCCGGCAGGAGTACCTCGATCTCGCGGCGGGGCTGCGTCCGCGGCTCGCCGAGATCGACGGATTCGTGTCGATCGAACGTTTCCAGAGCCTCGCCGATCCGGGCAGGATCCTGTCGCTCTCGTTCTGGCGCGACGAAGCGTCGATCGAGCGCTGGCGGACGATGGAGACGCACCGCGCCGCGCAGACCGCCGGGCGCGCCGGCGTGTTCCGCGACTACCGGCTGCGCGTCGCGCAGGTCGTGCGCGACTACGGCCTGCACGAGCGCGGGCAGGCGCCGGACGACAGCCGCTCCGCGCACGGCTGACCGACCGGCGGCGACCGGTCGGCTACACTCCGGGCGCCGGAGTCCCGATGCCCCGCCCCGTCCACATCGTCGACGTCTTCGCCCACGAGCCCTACGCCGGCAATCCGCTCGCCGTCGTGCTCGACGCCGACGGACTCTCCGCCGACGCGATGCAGAAGATCGCCGCCGAGATGAACTTCTCGGAGACGACGTTCGTCGGGAACGCTCCGGGCGGCGATGGCGGCTGGCCGGTGCGGATCTACACGCCGGCGCGCGAGATCGCCTTCGCCGGACATCCGATCCTCGGCACCGCCTGGGTCGTAAGGCACGCGGGAGGCCCGCGCGTCGCGAACGCGGGTGTCGTCCGTCTCGACCTCGCCGTCGGCCCGGTGCCGGTGAGCTTCGAGGGCGACGGGCGGGGCGACGATACCGCCTGGTTCGTCGCACCGCCGGTCGAGGGCGGCCCGGTCGCCTCGCGCGCGAGCATGGCCGCGGCGCTGGGGCTCTCCGTGGAGAGCCTCGACGGGCGCCTGCCGGTGCGGCGGTATTCGGCGGGGACCTCGGCGGTCGTGGTTCCGCTGCGCGACCGCGCCGCGCTCGAACGCGCGCGGCTGGACCTGGGCGCGTACGCCGCGCTCGCCGCCCAGGGCTTCCCTCCGCTCACCTACCTGTGGTGCCGCGAACCGCGCGATCCGCGCAACGACCTGGTCGTGCGGTTCTTCTTCGAGGCGCACGGCGTGCGCGAGGATCCGGCGACCGGCAACGGCGCGGCGTTCCTCGGCCACTACCTCCTCGACCACGACCTCGCGCCGGCCGCCGGCTTCGACCTGCGCATCGAGCAGGGACGCGAAGTGCGCCGGCCGTCGATCGTGCGGCTGCGTGGCGCCGTTTCCGGCGGCGCACGCCGCATCGAGGTCGGCGGTCGTGTCGTGCCGACGGTGCGCGGCGAGCTCATGTAGACGCGTCGCTCCAACGCAATCGCCCGCAGTCCTCGTGCGCCACCACTCCGACGACCCGACACGATGGAACCCGACTCCCACGACGCCTACCCGCCCTCCGAGATCGCGCACCGCGTCGAGCGCGCCGGCGTCGCCAAGGCGCACACCGACACGATCACGCTGTCCGCGCTCGCGATCCTGGCCGGCGCGTTCATCTCGCTGGGCGCGCTGTTCTTCACCGTCACGATCACCGGCGCCACGCCGGGATTCGGTCTCGCGCGGCTGGCGGGCGGCCTCGCGTTCTGCCTCGGGCTCGTCCTGGTCGTCGTGGCCGGCGCCGAGCTCTTCACCGGCAACAACCTGATCGCGATGGCATGGGCGAGCCGGCTCGTCGGCACGCGCGAGGTCGTCCGCAACTGGGTGCTCGCCTACGCGGGCAACGTCGCCGGCTGCCTGGCCACCGTCGCGCTGGTCATCGGCTGCAATACCGCGGCGCTGGGCGGCGGCGCCGTCGGCGAGACCGCGATCGCGATCGCGAAGGCGAAGGCGGAGCTCCCGGCAGCCGAGGGCTTCTTCCGCGGCGTGCTGTGCAACGCGCTCGTCTGCCTCGCGGTGTGGCTCACGATCGGCGCGCGCAGCGTCACCGACAAGATTCTCGCGATCGTGTTCCCGATCGCCGCCTTCGTCACCGTCGGATTCGAGCACTCGATCGCGAACTGGTTCTTCCTGCCCTACGGCCTCGCGCTCGCGCCGCCGGGCACGATCCCGCTCGCCGGCGTCGCGACCAATCTGGCCGCGGTGACCGCCGGCAACATCGTCGGCGGAACGGTCCTCGTCGCGTCGGTCTACTGGGTCGCGTACCTGCGCGGCGAGCGGGTGCGGGGCGAGGCCACGCGGCGCTGAGCCGCCGTCGCCCCGGCTACGCCTCGCGGCCGATCCGGTGCAGACTCCGCCATTCGCGCCCGGGACCACCCGCCGGAGACATCCCATGCTCGTCAAGCGCACGACCGACCGCGACTGGCGCCCCACCGATACCCAGGGCGTCGAGCGCGCGTTGTTCCGCAACAACGACACCGGCGGACGCTCGTCGGTCGTGCGGCTCGCGCAAGGCCGTCGGGTTCCCCGCCATGCCCACCATGGTACCGAGGAAGTCGTCGTGCTCGCGGGCCAGGTCCGCATCGGCGGCGTCGACCTCTCGGCGGGCGATTACCTGTACACCGAGGCCGGCGAGGAACACGACGTCGTCGCGGTGACCGACGCGACGATCTTCGTGTCGTCGCAGAAGTCGACCCCCTTCGTCGAGTGATCGCAGCTCGCTTGGCGGCGATCGCGCTCATGGCCGCGGCCGTCGCGACCGGATTGTATTTCTTCACCATGCACTGCGGCGCCGTCCACGGCTCTCCGGCCTGCGGCCACGCGTCGCTGCCCGCCACTGCGATCGCTGTCGCCGCGTTCGCGCTCGACAGCGCGATCGTCGGCGCGGCCGCGAGCGAGGGGAGCGCACGCATCGCCCTCGCCGTCGTCTGCTACGCCATCGCGCTGGCGGCTTGCGCGCCGGTCGTGTGTTGGCTTTCGGACCGGCGAGGCGACTGATCCCTCGTTGCGTCCGCCCCCGCCCGCCCCACCGCCCGGCGATTGCGCGCGGCGTCCGGTCGGCGCGGATCACCGCCCGTCGCACACCACCGCCTCGCGGTCCCCGAGCCGGCCCCGATCGTGGCACACTCGTCCCCCGATTCCCCGCCGGACACCGCCGCCCGCCCATGCCTCCCCGCATCGTGAACATCCATCGGGCCAGGCTCGAACATCAGGCGCACGGGCAGGCGTTCGAGTCGCGACTCGCTTCGTTCACCGCCCTGCTCGGCGCCCGCCAGCTCGGCTGCCAGCTCACCGTCGTGCCGGCAGGCAAGCGTGCCTGGCCGATGCACGCGCACCTGGTCAACGAAGAACTCGTCTTCGTCCTCGAAGGGCGCGGCACCGTCCGGCACGCCGGGGGGACGACCGACATCGAGGCCGGGGACCTGGTCTCGTTCGTCGCCGGCCCCGACAATCCGCACCAGATCGTCAACACGTCGGACGCGGAACTCCTGTACCTCTGCATAAGCACGATGCAGGAGCCCGAGGTCGTCCTCTACCCCGATTCGGGCAAGTACGCGGTGATCGCCGGCAGCCTGCCCGGAGGCGACGAGTCGTTGCGGACCTTCAGCGTCGTCGCGCGCGCG
This sequence comes from Burkholderiales bacterium, assembly GCA_020851255.1. GTDB lineage: Bacteria > Pseudomonadota > Gammaproteobacteria > Burkholderiales > Casimicrobiaceae > VBCG01. The sequence goes on from JADZDA010000055.1 coordinate 15,770, forward strand.
TCGAACCGCGTGCCTTATTGGGACGGTGAGGACGGGACCGGCGCCATAGACACGCTTCGCGGCGACGCGCCCCCGCGCTAGCGCGACACGCGATGCCGATCGTCACCGTCGAGATCGTGGGCACGGCAGCCGCCGCGCCATCGGGCCTCGCGCGGACACTCGCCGACGCGATCGGTCGCGCGCTCGGAGTTCCCGCCGGAAGCACCTGGGTGCGTGTGCGCACGCTCGCGTCCGACGCCTACGCGGAGAACGACACGCCGGCCTCGCAGACGCCCGCGCCGGTCTTCGTCACCGTCGAGGAGCGAGAGCCGCCGCACGGCGACGCGCTGGTCGCGCGCATCGCCGCGCTGACCGAGGCGGTGGCCCGCGCCTGCGGACGGGACGCCGGCATCGTCCACGTCGAGTACGCTCCGCCTTCCGCCGGGCGGCGCGCGTTCGGCGGACGGATCGTCCGGTAGCCGACCGCCCCGAACCTGCGCGAGGTCCGCCATGCTCGAACGCATCGCCGCCGGACGTACCGACCGGGTCTTCGACCATCTCGATGCCGGCGGTTCCGCGAACGCTGCCGATGCGCAGGGCGTGCCGCTGATCTCCTGGTGCGCGTACTACGGCGATGTCAGCGCGATTCGCGCGCTCGTCGCGCGCGGGGCGACGCTGGCCGCGCTCGGAGAAGACCTGGGGATCCACGCCGCGGCGTTCCACGGCCACTGGCGTCTGGTGGAATACCTGCTCGAAAACGGCGCCGATGCGGACGCGACGATGACCGACACCGGCGAGACACCGCTCCACTCGGCGCTGTGCGTCGCCAACCGGCCGGCGCAGGCGCTGGTCGTGGACGTCCTGCTCGCGGCGGGCGCCGGACCGGACCGGGCGACGAAGCCCGACGCGCCGACCGGCGCGTTCATGCGCGATGCGCGCACGCGCGGCGAGACGCCGCTGCACCGTGCGGCGGCCTACGCCGACGCCGCGACGATCGGCCGGCTGCTCGACGCCGGCGCGCGCGTCGATGCGAAGGACAGCCGCGGCGAGACTCCGCTCGCCTGGGCGAGCTGGCATTTGCGGCCCGACGCGATCCTGCGGCTGCTGCTCCACGGCACCCACGTGATCCATCCCGCGCGCGATTCGCGTTACGACCACGGCGCTGGCTGGCGCGCGCTCGACGCCGACCTCCTGGGCCGCCCGGACGGTGTCCGCACGGGCTGACAGGTGCGCGGCCATGCGCTACGCGCTCACTCTCGTCGCGTGGACACCCGCCACGGCGGGTGTCGCGGCGATCGCCTCCGTCGCGGTGTTCCCGCTGGCCGGTCCGAACGGCGGTTGGCTGCCGCGTCCGGTCGAGCCGTTCGTGCCCGCACTCGCTTGGGTCACGGTGATCGCGGTGCCCTCATGGGCCGCGCGGTGGGTCTGGCGGCGCACGCGGTCGCGCGAGCGGGCAGCGGCGAGATGAACGCATCGCCTGCACCGAACCTTCGGCGCGCCCCGTCCCCTCGCATCGCCCGCTTGCTGGCGGTGTCGATGGCGCTGGCGATCGCGGGCTGCGCATCGGTGCGCTACGAGTCCACCGGCCGCACGCCCGACGCCCCGGTCTGCCAGCGCCCCGGCGCGGCGCTGGTCGCGCTGGTCGTCTGGGAGCCGCGCTGGCGCGCGGACCAGAAGGACGTCCCCGATCGCGAGATCGCCGCCGCGCGCGGCATAGAACGGCACTTCGCCGGGTCGACCTGCTACGCCACGGCGCACGTGATCCGCGCCGATCCGGCGCGGCCGATCTCGGCGCTCGACGGCGACGGCGCGGCCGCGCTCGCGCGCGCCCAGCCGAGTCCGTCCGATCGGGTCGTCCTCCTGACGGTGCGCGAGCTGGGCCCGGTCCTTCGCATCGGCGGGCCCGGCGCGATCGAGGGCGGCACCGAGGTCGTAATCGACGTGCGCGTGCACGATGTCGCAGGCACGCGCGAGATCGCGGATTTCCGTGCGCATTGGCGACACGGCAGTCCCGGCGTGATCAAGGGTGTCCGAACGCTGGGCGAGGACATGGCCGCGGCGCTCGCCGCCGCGTTCGTGCCCTCGCCCGCCCGATGAGGAGACTGGCATGGCCTACGACGAGAAAGTCGCCGAACGCGTGCGCAAGGCGCTCGCCGGTCGCAAGGGTATCGCCGAGAAGAAGATGTTCGGCGGCGTCGCGTTCCTGGTACACGGCAACATGGCGGTCGGTGTGCATGGCGCCGAGCTGATCGTGCGGCTGGAACCGAACGACGCCGCGAAGGCGCTGAAAGAACCCGGCGCGCGGATCTTCGACATGACCGGCCGGCCGATGAAGGGCTGGCTCTTCGTCGGCGCGGCAGGCCAGCGCGACGAGGCGACCTTCGCCGCGTGGGTCGCGCGCGCGGTCGGCCACGCCGCCTCGCTGCCGAAGAAGTGAGCCTCGGCCCGTGATGTCGACGGATCGGGCGGCGCTCGCCTGGCTGGGAACGGGTGTCGCGCTCGGCGTCGCTTTCTGGTGGTTCTCGCCGGCGATCACCGGCCACGCCGAGCCGTGGGACGCCGAAGCGCCGGTCTGGGGACTCTCCTGGCTGGTCGTCGCGCTCGCGGGCGGTGCGGCCGGGCGGCCGCGCGGCATCCTGCTGCCGATCGGTTACGCGGCCGGGCAGATGCTCGCGACGCTGCGGATCACGCTCACCGGCGAGTTCGGGTTCCTGGGCTGGATCTTCATCGCGGCCTACGCGGCCCCGGCGATCGCGGTGGCGGCGGCGCTGGCCGGCATCTGGGCGCTGGTCCGCCGGATGCGGCACAATCGCGTCCGATGAGCACCCCGTTCCGTTCCCCGATTCCGCGCGCGCGATCGGCGCAGCGTACGCCGCCGTCGACCGGGAGAACGCCGTGAACGGCGTCCTGATCGTCACCGGCGCGAGCCGCGGCATCGGCGCCGCGACCGCGATCGAAGGCGCGCGGCGCGGATACGCGGTCTGCGTCAACTACCGGCGGGACGCGGCGGCGGCCGATTTGGTCGTCGCGCGCATCCGCGACGCGGGCGGACGCGCGATCGCGGTCGCCGCCGACGTCTCGTTCGAGAGCGACGTGCTGCGCCTGTTCGAGACCGTCGACCGCGAGCTGGGAACGCTCACCGCGCTGGTCAACAACGTCGGCGTCCTCGAGCAGCAGATGCGCGTCGAGACGATGACCGCCGACCGTCTCAACCGCATCTGGACGACGAACATCACCAGCGCGTTCCTGTGCGCGCGCGAGGCGGTGCTGCGGATGTCGACGAAGCGCGGCGGGCGCGGAGGCGCGATCGTGAACGTGTCGTCCGCCGCGTCGCGCCTGGGCTCGTCGAACGAGTACGTCGACTACGCCGCGTCGAAGGGCGCGATGGACACGCTCACGATCGGGCTGGCGAAGGAAGTCGCCGACGAGGGCGTGCGTGTGAACGCGGTGCGTCCGGGTTTCATCTACACCGACATCCACGCGAGCGGCGGGGAGCCCGGTCGCGTCGACCGCGTGAAGACGTCGGTGCCGATGCAGCGCGGCGGCCGACCCGAGGAAGTGGCCGCCGCGATTGTCTGGCTGCTGTCGGACGAGGCGTCGTTCACGACCGGCGGCTTCGTCGACGTCGCCGGCGGCCGCTGACGGCGCCGCGACCGCCCTCCCATGCCCGCGACGCTCTCGGCGATCGTCGGCGACATCACGACACTCGCCGTCGACGCGATCGTCAACGCGGCGAACCCGTCGCTGCTGGGCGGCGGCGGTGTCGACGGCGCGATCCACCGCGCGGCCGGACCGGGACTCCTCGCCGAATGCGCGACGCTGGGCGGCTGCCCGACCGGCGAAGCGAAGATCACCGCCGGGCATCGGCTCGAGGCGCGCCACGTGATCCACCCGGTCGGTCCGATCTGGCGCGGCGGCGCCGCCGGCGAACCGGCGCTGCTCGCCTCGTGCTACCGGCGCTCGGTCGAACTCGCCGTCGCGCACGGACTCGCGTCGATCGCGTTCCCGTGCATCAGCACCGGCGCCTACGGCTACCCGCCGGATCTCGCCGCAGCCGTGGCGGTCGAGGCGGTCCGACGCGCGGCGGGGCACACGGTGTCGTTGCGTGACGTCGTTTTCTGTTGCTACTCGGCAGGCGATCATGCGCGCTACGCGGTACTGCTCGGCCCGCGGCCCTGAATCGCCGACCCGACCCTCCCCGCGGCGGGGGAGCGGCAGGCGTCCGGGTGGGCGTCGTGGCCGTTCCGCAGACTATCCAGCGCAGGTGACGATGGGCAGTTCTAGAATGCGCCGATGACAGTCCGCCGCGCCGACCCGAGTCCACGCCGCCGCGCACTCGTCGTGCTCGGCGGCCTCGCGTTCGCCGGCGCCGCGACGATCGCGTTGGTGCGACGCGAACTCGGCGATCCGCGCGCGCTGTCGGCCCCCGAGGCCGCCGCGCAGCTCGAATGGCTGCTCGCGGTGCTGGCTGCGGTGCTCGGGTGCGCGGCGATCCTGCTCGCCGGAGGCGCCTGGGCGCTGTGGCGGATCGGTCGCCGGACGCTCGACAGCGCGCAATTTCCCCCGCCCGGCATCGTGGTCTTGCGCGATGTCACGGTGATCGAGGGCGTCGCGGCCCGGCGGCGCGGCAGCGTGCTCATGCTCGTCGCCGCGATCCTCGTGGCTTCGGCGCTCGCGATCGCAGTCGTCGGCGGCTGGCTGATCGTACGTCTGGGCGCCGGATCGTGAGCCCCGGGCGCTCGCATGGCACCGGACGTTTCGCACTTCGACCGCGACGGATGACGACACGATGATCCGGAAGCCGCTCCCACACGCACGTGGCGCCCCGAAGGCCGGGATCCGGGTGCGGCGCGCAGGCGATACAGCGACACCCGCCCGATGGCGTGTCGCGCCGCTGATCGGCCTGCTCGTGCTCGCCGGCTGCTCGACCGTGCGGATCTCGACCTGCCGGGCCGGCGAAGAGCCGGTGATCAGCGACACGCTCTATTTCGGCACGGCGAAGCCCGGCGGCGTGGTCAGCGCCGCCGAGTGGCAGGCGTTCCTCGCGCAGGACGTGACGCCACGCTTTCCCCAGGGGATCACGTCGTGGACCGCGAGCGGGCAATGGCGCTCGGCGAGCGGCGAACTGCAGCGCGAGTCGTCGCACGTGCTGCAGCTCGTCCACTCCGATACCCGCGACACCGAAGCGGCGGTGCGCGAAATGCAGGCGCTCTACCGCAAGCGCTTCGACCAGGAGGCGGTGCTGCGCGTGCGCGTGCCCGCCTGCATCACGCTGGGTTGACCGGTCGCCGCCCGCGCGGCGCAGCCGCCGACTCCGCACCGCCGCGCGACGCGCTCGCGCCCCGGTGCCGCCGGCGTCGATTCAGGGCATCCGGCCCAGGATGCCCTTCATCTCGTCGAGCGTATGCGCACGCATCGTCTGCGTGCGCACGTTGCCGAGCGATCCGACCTTCATCAGTACCGCGGTCACGGCCTCCTCGGGCCCCTCGACGATGGTCACCATGTCGCAGCCGCCGACGGTGTAGTAGACCTCCTTCACGTGCACGCCGGCCCTCTGCGCGAGCGCGCGGAAGGCTTCGAACCGGGTCGGCGACTCCTTGACGTTGCGAATGCCCTGGTCGGTGAAATTCACGAGGCTGATGAAAGTGGCCATGGTTCCTCCCTGACGGACGGTGATCGGGCGAACAGCGTACGCGCATCGGATGCCCGGCGCCACCGGGCTCCGCGGCGAGAATTCGCCGGGCCGGGACCGGCCCGGCGTTGACAGCCCGGAGGGGGCCGTTCAAAGTCGGCGGCGTCGAAACGCCGAACCGGAACCGAGCGAGGACGCCCATGCCCGCCTACATCATCGCCCGCGTCAACGTCACCGACTGGGAGCGCTACAAGGAGTACATGAAACTCACGCCCGGTGCGATCGCGAGGCACGGCGGCCACTTCATCGTGCGCGGTGGCGAGATCGAGACGCTCGAAGGTCCGGCCGAGACGCACCGGGTCGTCGTCATCGAGTTTCCGACCTTCGCGCAGGCGAAGACGTTCTACCACTCGGCCGAGTACGGCGAGGCGAAGGCGAAGCGCGCGGGCGCGGCGACCGGGCAGTTCCTGCTGGTCGACGGGTTCAGCGGCTGAACCCGTCCGATCCGCACCCGCTCGCCTGCGCCGCCGCGCATCGGACGGGTCGGACCCTTGCGCCGTCTGCTGGCGGCGCGCCGGGATTGCCACTATCCTAGGCATCCGTCCGGCTCGCCCCGCGTCGATCCGGGCGGCCTCCGACCCGAGGCCCGCCATGCGCCGTACCGCGCTGTACAGCCGCTCCGATCGCCCGCCGACCGCGGGCCCCGGCGACGGTGCGCCCGCGCGGGACGCGGCGGCCGCTTCCGGTGCCGCTCCCGCGAAAGAGCACACGCCGGCCGCCTCACGGCGTCGTTTCTCGCCCGCCGCTCTCGCCCAGCGGCACGAACGCTGGCTCGCGCTCGCGGTGGGCCTGCTGGCGGGCCTGATCGCGATGGGTTTGTGGCTGTCGTCGCGACCCGCGCCGCGCGTGCTCACGCAAAAGGACATCGACGGCGCGGTCCTGCACACGCTCACGAACAAGACACTGCCCTCGCGGGCGGCGAAAGCCTACGAGACGATCCGCCCGTCGGTCGTGCGCGTGGTCGGCACCGGCTATCCCGAGGAACCGTCGAAGGCCGGCCGCAAGCCGGGCGGGAAGAACGACAAGTCCGGCAAGGCGGCGCCGTCCGATCCCGGCTCGAAGCGCGCGGATGCGAAGCCCTCCGCGCCGGGCAGCGACAAACCGGGCGAGAAGAAGCCCGGCGCCGAGAAGGGCAGGGACCTCCCGGACGGACACCCCGACCTCGAGAAGGGCACGGGCGTGGGCACGGGCGTGGTGATCGTCGACAAGGGGATCATCCTCACCAACCTCCACGTCGTGCTCGGCGCGACCAAGCTGAAGGTCATCTTCCACGAAGGCACCGAGTCGGACGCGACGGTGATCGGCATGCAGCCCGAGCACGACCTCGCGGTGCTGCGCGCGAACAAGCGGCCCGACGCCCTGCAGGCCGCGGTATTGCGTTCGACCGCGGATCTCGCGCCGGGCGACGAGGTCGTCGCGGTCGGCTTCCCGTTCGGCATCGGTCCGTCCGCGTCGTCTGGCGTCATCTCGGGTCTCAAGCGCGAGTACCGCTCGTCGGACGGCAAGCGCGTGCTGACCAACCTGATCCAGTTCGACGCCGCCGCGAACCCGGGCAATTCGGGAGGTCCGCTGGTCACGATGGACGGCGAGGTCGTCGGCATCGTCACCGCGATATTGAATCCCACCGAGCAGCGCGTGTTCGTCGGCATCGGCTTCGCGGTGCCGATCGAGAACGCCGCCGCCGGCGCCGGCATGTCGCCGTTCTGACGCGGTCGCAGCCGGGTTCGCGCATCCACCCTCTCCGAATCGACACGCACGCCGGCCCCGACCCGACCGCCGATTCCGCAACCGCGGCCGCCGCCTTCCGAGGACTCCGCATGGACGACCCCAAGCTCGCCCCGACGAACAACGCGCCGCTGACCGAACGCATCCTCTACGAGGTCAAGAAGGTCGTCGTCGGCCAGGACCCGTTCCTCGAGCGTGTGCTGGTCGCGATCCTCGCGCAGGGTCACCTGCTCGTCGAAGGCGTTCCCGGCCTCGCCAAGACGCTCACGGTCAAGACGCTGGCGCGAACGATCCGCGGCACGTTCCGGCGCATCCAGTTCACGCCGGACCTGGTCCCGGCGGATCTGGTCGGCACGCGGATCTACAACCAGAAGACCGGCGAGTTCGCGACCTCGCTGGGCCCGGTGTTCACCAACCTGCTGCTCGCCGACGAGATCAATCGCGCGCCGGCGAAGGTGCAGAGCGCGCTGCTCGAGGTCATGCAGGAGCGGCAGGTCACGATCGCCGGCGAGACGCATCGCGTCCCCGAGCCGTTCCTCGTCATGGCGACGCAGAACCCGATCGAGACCGAGGGCACGTATCCGCTGCCCGAGGCGCAGGTCGACCGGTTCATGATGAAGGTGCTGGTCGGCTACCCGACCGAGACCGAGGAGTTCGTCATCGTCGAGCGGATGACAGGCACGACGCAGGACGTGCTGCCGGTCGCCACGACCGACCAGCTCTCGGCGCTCTACCGCGAATGCCGCTCCGGCTACGTCGACCCGGCGCTGATGCAGTACGCGGTCAAGCTGGTCGCCGCGACCCGCGAACCGGCGCGCTTCGGATTGAAGGACCTCGCGCGCTACATCACGTTCGGCGCGAGTCCGCGGGCGACGATCGGCCTGGTCGAGGGCGCGCGGGCGCTGGGGTTCCTGCGCGGACGGACCTACGCGCTGCCCGAGGACATGATCGACATCGCGTCCGACGTGCTGCGCCACCGGATCTCGCTCTCGTACGACGCGCTCGCCGACGGCGTGTCGGCCGACGCGCTGGTGCTCGAGATCCTGCGCAAGATCCCCGCGCCGGACAAGCCGCTGGAAACCCACGTCGCGCTGACGTGAAACCGAAGCCGACCGAGCCGGCGAAACGCAGGCACGATCCCGAGGCGCTGCTCAGGCGCCTCGAGTGGACGGTCATCCGCCGTCTCGACGGCCTGCTGCACGGAGACTACCGGACGCTCTTCCGCGGCTTCGGGCTCGACCTCGCCGACCTGCGCGAGTACCAGTACCACGACGATGTCCGCCACATCGACTGGAACGTGACCGCGCGGCTGCAGACGCCGTACGTGCGCGAGTACACCGAGGATCGCGAGGTCGCCGCGTGGTTCCTCGTCGACCTGTCGGCCTCGGTCGACTTCGGCTCGGGCGAGGTGCGCAAGCACGCGGTCGCCGCCGACTTCGTGACCGTCCTCGCGCGGTTGCTCACGCGCCATGGCAATCGCGTCGGCGCGCTCCTCTACGGCGACCGGGTCGACACGGTGCTGCCGTCGCGCGGCGGCCGGCGCCAGGTGCTCGCTCTCGTCGACCGGATGCACAACCGCCCGGCGCGCCCCCGCTCGCAGGGCACGAGACTCGCCGAGCTGGTCGAGTCCGCGATCCGGCTCGTACCCCGGCGCTCGCTCGTGTTCGTCGTCTCCGATTTCATCAGCGAGCCCGGCTGGGCCAAGCCGCTGGGCCGGCTGGCGATGCGCCACGAGACGATCGCCGTGCGGCTGGTCGATCCGCTCGAGCGCTCGCTGCCGGACCTCGGCATGGTGCTGATCGAGGATTCCGAGACCGGCGAGCAGCTCCTCGTCGACACCCACGACCGCGCCTTCCGGCGCCGGTTCGAGGAGGCGGCGCGCACCCGCGAGGCCGAGGTCCGGGACGCCTACGAGAGCGCCGGCATCGACGCGCTGGAACTCGGCACCGACGACGATCTCGCGAACGCGGTCCTGCGCTTCGCCGACCTGCGCAAGCGCCGCACGCGGCTCGCCGCCGGCGGCACGTTCCCCCGCCACCTGGAGGCCCGCCATGTCGTTTGAGTGGCCGGAGCTCCTTTGGGGCCTGGCCATCCTCCCGCTCCTGGTCGCCGCGTACGCCGCGCTCGTCCGGCGCCGCAAGCGCCAGGCGATGCGCTACGCCAATCTGTCCCTCGTGCGCGAGGCGATGGCGCGCGGCGCCGGCTGGCGCCGGCACGTCCCGCCGGTGCTGATGCTCGCGGCGATCGCACTGATGATCGTCGCCGCCGCGCGGCCGGAAACCGAGCTCAGGATTCCGACGCGGCACGAGACCATCGTGCTCGCCGTCGACGTCTCCGGCAGCATGCGCGCGGCCGACATCAAGCCCAGCCGGCTCGCCGCCGCGCAGGAGGCCGCGCGCGCCTTCGTCGCCGATCTCCCGTCGCACACGCGCGTGGGCATCGTCACGTTCGCCGGCACCGCCGCGCTCGTGCAGACGCCGACCCGATCGCGCGACGAATTGCACGCCGCGATCGACCGCTTCGCGATGCAGCGCGGAACCGCCGTCGGCAGCGCGATCCTGGTTTCCCTCAAGACGATCGTTCCCGACGTCGAGTTCGACCTGCGCAGCGCCAATCCGCGTCCGAAGAAGACCGACGCGCCGCGCGGGTTCGGTTCCGAACCGCCCAGGGACACGAAGAAGGAGCCGCCGGCGCCGGTCGAGCCCGGTTCGCACGCCTCCGCGGTGATCATCCTGCTCACCGACGGCCAGACGACGACCGGGCCGGACCCGATCGAGTCGGCGAAGATGGCCGCCGAGCGCGGCGTGCGCGTGTTTACCGTCGGTGTCGGCACGCCGCAAGGCGAGGTCGTCGGCGCCGAAGGCTGGTCGATGCGCGTGAAGCTCGACGAGGACGCGCTGAAGTCGATCGCGCTCGCCACCCGCGGCGAGTACTACGGCGCCGCGAGCGCAGGCGAATTGAAGAAGATCTACGAGTCGCTCAACACCTCGCTCGTGTTCGAGAAGAAGACGATGGAGGTCACCGCGCTGTTCGCGGCCGCCGCGGCGCTGCTCACCGTGGTCGCCGCCGGCCTTTCGGTGCTCTGGTTCCACCGCATCCTCTGAAGCGGTCACCGGCGACTCCGATACGGGGTCGGTCCGCCCGTCGCGTCGCCAGGGCCGCGTGGCGGGCGACCGGATACCCGCCGCTGTAAGGTCCGGTATCGCCCGCCGACTGAACAGACCGGGGGCGCGGCGCCGCGCCCTTCCCTCGCCCACCTTTCGACGGAGGAACCCGCATGAGAAAGCTGCGCAATCGATTCGTCACCGGCCCGACGATGTGGACGATCGCCCTGCTCGGGCTGGTGTCCTTCGGGGTGCGGGCGGCCGACGGGTTGAACACCGTTCGCTCCCCGCACGCGCCCAAGGTCACGATGGACCGGTTCGAGGAGCTCGCCAAGGCCCGGGGATTGACCGTCTTCGCCCGTATCGACCACGCGGCCGGAGCGGCACGGGTCGGACGATCGATCCGGCCGCTCGAACTCCTGATCTTCGGCAATCCGCAGGGGGGTACGCCTTTCATCGAATGCGCGCCGTCGGTGGGCATCGACCTGCCGCTCAAGGCCCTGGTCTGGGAGGACGCGAGCGGCGCCGTCTGGGTCGGCACCAACGATCCCCTGTGGGTCGCGCAGCGGCACGGAGCCGCGAATTGCCCGGCCGCCGAGAACCTCCGCAAGGGGCTGGCCGGTCTGGTCGAAGCCGCCGTCGCGCGCTAGGTCGACCGAGGGAGCCGGGACGCGTCCGGCTGCGCGCGTGCCAGCCGATCGCCGGTTGCTGTTAGGCTTAGGCTCACGCCCGACCGCCGGAGACCCTCGATGCGATCCCACGATCTCGAACGCGACCTCGCCACGCTGCGCGACGGGCTGCCGCCCCGCGGGGGCAAGCGACATCGCGTCGTCGTCGTCGGCGCCGGCGTCGCAGGCCTGGTCTGCGCGCACGAACTCCTCCGCGCCGGTCACGACGTCGAGCTGATCGAGGCGCGCCAGCGCGTCGGCGGCCGGATCTACACGATGCGCGAGCCGTTCGCGCCCGGCCTCTACGCCGAGGCCGGCGCGATGCGCATTCCGCGTTCGCACCGGCTCTCGATCGCGTTGATCGAACGCGCCGGACTCGCGGTCAAGCCGTTCACGATGCACAACCCCAACGCCTACTGCCACCTGTTCGGGCGCAAGCTGAGGCTCTCGGAGTTCGAATCGAACCCCGCTGCGCTGGGCGAGGAGCTCGCCGAGCAGGACCGGGGTCTCGTCTCCGGCGCGCGCTGGCAGGCGCTGCTGCAGCCCTACGCGCAGCGGATCGAGCGCGACGGCGACGAGGGCTGGCGCGCGATCGCCGGCGAGCTCGACGGCTATTCGACGCGCGAGTTCCTGGAGAAACACGGCTGGTCCGAAGCCGCGATCGAGGTCTTCGGCCTCGTGAACAACCAGGAAGCGATCATGAACTCGTGCTTCCTCGAGCTGTTGCGCGAGGAGGTCGGGAACTACTACACGGACATGGTGCGGATCGACGGCGGCTCCGACCAGCTCACGAATTCGTTCCTGCCGTCGCTGCGCCAGCGCATCCGGTTCGGCGCGCGGATGGTCGCGCTCGACCAGTCGGAGCGCGATGTCACCGTCCACTACGAGACAGCGGCCGGTCGTGGCCGCGCGATCGCAGACTACGCGATCGTCACCGTCCCGTTCCCGGTTCTGCGTCACGTCGAGGTGCTCAAACCGTTCTCGCACGCCAAGCGCCGCGCGGTCCGGCAATTGCGCTACGACGCCTCCGCGAAGATCTTTTTCCAATGCCGGCGGCGCTTCTGGGAGGACGACGAGGGGATCGTCGGCGGCGGCACCGTCACCGACCTGCCGATCCGGAATCTCTACTACCCCGAGGCCGGCAAGGCGACCGGGCGCGGCGTGCTGCTCGCGAGCTACACCTGGTCGGAGGACGCGCAGCGCTGGGGGTCGCTCGCCCCCGACGACCGCATCGAGCAGGCGATCGAGGACGTCGCGGTGATCCATCCGCAGATCCTCGCGGAATTCGAGGTCGGCGCCTCCTGGATGTGGCACGACGACCCGTACGCCGGAGGCGCGTTCGCCCTGTTCGAGCCGGGTCAGCAGGGACTCCTGCACGAGCACATCATCGCGCCCGAGGGCCGCGTCCACTTCGCCGGCGAGCACGCCTCGCTCGCGCACGCCTGGATCCAGGGCTCGATCGAATCGGGCCTGCGTGCCGCGCGCGAGGTCCATGCGCATCCGGCCTGAGCGGACTCCCGCGGCCGCGCGGGCGTCCGTCGTGCGGACCGCGGCCCGGGTACTCGTCCTCGCTGCGATCATGTCCGCGCCGGTGCCGCCGTTCGCCCAGGTCGTCCGCCCGCCCGCCGGACAGACGCTCGACCGTTCGTTCGAGGTCGCCCTGGCGTCGAGGATCGACCGCCCGTGCATCGCCGTGCGTGCGAACGGAGCGGCGGTGCTGATCGCGCGCGCGCCGCTCGACGCGGCGGTTGCGGCGCGGCCCGCGCGCTGGCGCACCGAGGCCGAGCGCGAGGCGCTGATCCGCGGCGATCGGGCGAAGCTGTTGCTCGAACGGGCGCGCGGCGGGCCGGACCACGCCGGCTGCGCGAGTGTCGATGCGCGTTCGATCGGCGACGCCGGACACCTGGTCGTCGAGTGGCTCGAAGCCGGACGCGCGGCCGTCGTCGCCGACGGCGCGGTCGCGGCCGACCGCGCAATCACCATCCGCTACGTCGGCAACGCCCCGGCGCCGCACGTCGGACGCGGCGACATCCGGTTCCTGCGCGGAGAACCGCGGCGCGAGTTCCTGCGCGTCGAATGGTGGGCGAGCTGACGGCGGCGCCGCCGGATCACAGCCGCTTGAGCAGCGCGAGCACCTTCTCGAACGTCGCGCCGTACGGCGGATGGAGCAGGCTCGCCGCCGCGTAGCGCGGCTGGACGAACACGCTCTTGCGGTGGCTGAACGTCAGGAACGACGCCTCGCCGTGGTAGGCGCCGATCCCCGACGCGCCGACGCCGCCGAACGGCAGCTCCTCGTGCGCGAAGTGCCAGAGCGTGTCGTTGACGGTGACGCCGCCGGCGATGGTCTCGCGCAGGATCCGCTCGCGCACCGGCTTGTCGTCGGCGAACACGTAGAACGCGAGCGGCCGCGGGCGTCGGCGAACCGCGGCGATCGCCTCGTCGACGTTCGCGCAGGTCTCGACCGGCAACAGCGGCCCGAAGATCTCCTCTTCCATGATCGCCATGCCGTCGCGCGCACCGACGACCAGCGTCGGCGGATAGCGACGCGTCGTCGGATCGGGCCGCGCGTCCGCCGGCACGGTGACGATCCGCGCTCCCTTCGCGCGCGCGTCGGCGACCAGGCCGTCCAGCCGCGCGAAGTGGCGATCGTTGACGATGGTGGTGTAGTCGGGATTGCGCGCCGGATCGGGATAGAGCGCGCGCACCGCGTCGACGACCGCCGCGACGAACGCGTCGACGCGCGCGGGCGTGACGATCGCGTAGTCGGGTGCGATGCAGGTCTGCCCGGCGTTCAGCAGCTTGCCGACGACCAGCCGCGGGGCGAGGCGCGCGAGGTCGGCGCTGTCGTCGACGATCGCCGGGCTCTTGCCGCCGAGCTCCAGCGTGACCGGCGTGAGATTGGCGGCGGCCGCCTTCGCGACCTCGCGACCGACCGCGGTCGAACCGGTGAAGAACAGATGGTCGAAAGGCAACCGGGTGAACGCGGCGCCTACGTCGGCTCCGCCGGTGACGACCGCGAGCTCGTCGGGCGCGTAGCGCTCGCCGATCGCGCGCGCCAGCAGGTCCGCGGTCGCCGGCGTCGCCTCGGACGGCTTGATCAGCGCGCGGCAGCCGGCGGCGAGGGCGCCGATCGCCGGCGCGAGCGCGAGCTGCACCGGGTAGTTCCACGGACTCACGATGCCGGCCACGCCCAGCGGTTGCGCCATCAGGTACGCGCGTCCGGGCTTGAGCTGCAAGGGCGTGGCGACGCGCTCGCGCTGCATCCAGCGCGGCAGCGTCCGGATCGCGTGCTTGATGCCCGATCCGACGATGTAGAGTTCGGCGAGCCGCGTCTCGTGCGACGACCGGTGGCCGAAGTCGGCGTCGATCGCGGCCACGAAATCGGCCTCGCGATCGCGCACGATCGCCCCGAGCCGGGCGAGCCGATCGCGGCGCACCGCGAGCGTCGGGTAGGACTCACGCGCGAACGCTTCGCGCTGTCCGCGGAACAGGCGCTCGAGCGGTTCGAGTGCGGCGCCGGTCATTTCCTCGCCGCCGATCCGAGGTCGCGCAGCAGCCGCGCGTACTCCGGAGACTGGCGCAGCGCCACCCCCGCCGCTGCGCGCAGCCGGTCGACCTGCTCGTCGGTGAGCACGAACGACGTCGGCGTCTGGTTGAGGAATTCGCGCTCGGACTCGTCGGACAGCGCCTCGAAGCTCACGTCGATCGCGTAGAGCTCGATGTCGGGCACGTCGGCCGCGCGCGCGAGCAGCGGATTGCCGGCGTTGACGAAGGCTCCGGCCTGCCGCAGCGAGCGCAGCGTGTGCCAGCGCACGGCCAGGTCGCGCAGCAGTTCGACCGCCTCGTACGAATAGCGGTCGATCGGCACGCCGGTGGCCTTGAGGAGGATCTGCACGTCGTTGGGCGGCCGTTCGCGCCGGTCCCAGTCGGTCTTGGGCACCGACAGCGAGTTGACGACGACGACGACCAGGCGCTCGATGTCGTCGGTCTTCGCCGAGCGGCGCAGCGTGCGGCTCGCCTCGATCTGCTCGAGCGTCTCCAGCACCGATCGGACGCCCAGGTTGTCGGAGACCCCGCCGTCGACCAGATGCAGGAACGGCCGGTTCGCGCCGTCCTTGAACGAGTCCATCTCGCGGATGCGCTGCAGCGCGCGACCGGCCGGGCGCAGCCGGTTGTCCGGATCACGGAACTGCCGGACCCAGGTCGGTTCCCTGTAACCGCAGTTGCCGCCGTAATTGTTGAACGTGAGCGGCGACAGCACCAGCGGCACCGCCGACGAACTCGCCGCCGCGCGCGACAGGGGCACCGACGACAGGTCCGAGCAGATCAGGTCGAATTCGCCCTGGCTGAATCCCAGGCGCGAGCCAGTCGAGATGTCGGTGGCGGTCGCGAGCACGAACGGGCCGGGATGCCCGATCAGGTCGCCGTAGGTCCTGCCGTCAAACAGGATCTCGTCGTAGAGCTGGGCGGCCATTTCCGAACGTCCCCAGGTCTCCGACCACAGCGCGCTCCAGTTGGCGGGCGACAGGAACCGGCTCAGGAGTTCCCCCTGGACATTGCGCTTCAGGAAGCGGCGCTCGTACTCGTCGAACAATCGCTCGCCGTGCAGCGCGTAGGCGAGCGCGGTGAAGCTGCCGCCGGACACGCCGGTGATCATGTCGACCTGGTCGAGGAGCCGCGTGCGCCGTCCGCCGATCTCGACCTCGGTGCGCCTCAGTTCCTCGAGCACGCCGAACGAGAACGCCGCCGCGCGCGTGCCGCCGCCGGAGAACGCGAGGATGACGACGGTTCCCGGATCGTTGCCCGGCCGTTCGGGCCGGGTGTCGTAGCGGTAGCCGGCCGCGCGATCGAATTGCGCGAGCGGGGCGTTCACCGGGCGCGTGGCCGCGCAGCCCGCGAGCACGATCGCGCCGGCGACGGCGAGGAGCGACGAAACGGCCCTGCGCAACATGCGTGGCGAGCAACGAGCGTACCGGACCGGCGAATTATAAGCGCCGGGACGCCGGTGCGACGACGCGCGCCCCGGGACCGGGCCGGTCAGCGCGCCAGCAGCGCGCCCGCTGCCCCGCCCAGTGCCGCCTGCGCCCGCCGGGCGGCCGCCGCGTAGGAGGCGATCCGCAGGAATCCGTGGACCAGCGCCGGCTCGTCGGCGAGCGTCACCGGCACGCCCGCGACACGCAGTCTCGCGGCCAGAGCCACCCCCTCGTCGTGCAAGGGGTCCAGCTCCGCGACCACGATGTGCGTCGGCGGCAGGTCCACGAGCGAGTCGCGCATGGGCACCGCGCGCGAATCTCCCTGGAGTCCCTGCAGGTACTGATCCCAGTACCAGATCATGTCGTCACGCGTGAGCGTCGGCGACGATGCGTGCTCGCGATAGCTCTGCGTGTCGAAGACCGGCTCGACGACCGGATAGATCAGCAGTTGCATCGCGATCGCCGGCCCGCCGCGGTCGCGCGCCTCGATCGCGCAGCCCAACGCGAGATGCGCACCGGCCGAGTCGCCGGCGACGCCGACCCGCCGCGCGTCCACGCCCAGCGCGCTCGCGTGTCCGGCGACCCAGCGCAGAGCGAGATAAGCATCGTCGTTCGGGGCCGGCCACGGATTCTCCGGCGCACGCCGGTAGTGCACACCGACGACCAGCGCATCGGCGTCACGCGCGAGGGCGGCGCAGGCGCCGTCGTGCGTCGCGAGGCTGCCGGCGACCCAGCCGCCACCGTGCAGGTAGACGATCGCCGGCTTGACGCCCGACCCGGCGCGATACAGTCGCAGCGCGATCTCGCGGCCGGGCGCGACGATCCACGCGTCCCCGCGCGCGACCTCGTCCTCGGCCGCCGGAAACCGGTGCGCGATCAGTTCCATCCGGTTGCGGCGGGACGGCGCCGAACCGTCCTCGAGCGGTGGCACTTCGGCAGCGACGCGGGCGAGGTAATCGGCGACGGCGGGATCGATCGGCATGGCAGCGCGGCCGCGACGGGGCGGCATCGGAGCGAGTGTGAGCGGGTTCGGAGCGCCCGCCACTATGACCGGGCGCGCGGCCGCGATCAAGCCGCGCGTGCGGGTCTCAGGATCGCGGCGGTGCCGGCGACGACGAGCGCGGTGCCGGCCGCCATCGGCGCGGTGATCGTCTCGCCGAGCAGGATCACGCCCCAGACCATGCCGAACGGCGGCATCAGGTAGGCCACCGTCATCGCGCGCGTCGGACCCGCGTCGCGGATCAGCCGGTAGTACAGCAGATAGGCGACGCCGCTGCACAGGAGCGCGAGCCCGAGCAGGTTCGCGATGACGACCGGCGTCACCGGGCCGGGCATCGGGGTCGCGATCGCGATCGGGGAGAGCGCGCACGCCGCCAGCACCTGGCTCCACGCGGCGATCGCCACCGGCTTCAACGGCGCGCCGTGCCGCTTGAGCCAGAGTCCGGAGGCGGCGTAGCAGGCCGCCGCGCCCAGACACGCGACGACCGCGGCGATCACCTCGGGCGTGGGCTCTATCGGACCGGCGCGGCTCACCAGCGCGACGCCGATCGCGCCGGCCGCGAGGCCCGCGATCTTGGGAAGCGTCAGGCGCTCGCCGAAGAAGATCGCCGCGCCGACCGCGGTGAACATCGGCGCGGCCGCGTTCAGGACGACCAGATAGGACGCCGGCAGCGTCAGCGCCGCCCACGCGTACAACAGGAACGGCGCGGCCGAATTGACCAGCCCGACCCACAGGTACGCGCGCCAGCGCCCGCGCAGGTCGACGTCGACGCCGGTCGCGGCGAGCCACAGCGCGAGCGCGGTACCGGCGATACCGATGCGCAGCGCCGCGGTCCACACCGGGGTGAGCGGCGCGGATACGACACGCATGAACACGAAAGACAGGCTCCAGATCATCGCGAGAGCGCAGAGCCGCGCGAGATCCGACCGCCTCATCGCGCGGACCCGGCGCCGGCGCCCTCGTGCGCGAGCAGCGCCCGCTTGCGTCCGAGGCCGCCGGCGTAGCCGGTGAGCGAACCGTCGGCGCCGACGATCCGGTGGCAGGGTACGACGATCGTCCAGGGATTCCGCGCCGTGGCCGCGGCGGCCGCGCGCACCGCGGCCGGCCGTCCGGCGCGCCTCGCGAGTTCGGCGTAGGTGATCGTCGCGCCCGGCGGCACCTCGGCGATCGCGCGCCACACCGCGTGCTGGAACGGCGTGCCGCGCGCGGCGAGCGGCAGGTCGAACGTCGACGCGCGCCCGGCGAAATAGCGATCGAGCTGGCGTACGGTCTCGGCGAGCCTCGGGTCGCGCGCGTCCTCGTGCCAGCCGGGTGCCGGCGTCACGTCGTGCTTCTGGCCGTCGAACGTGATCGCGGTCACACCCGACGCGTCGGCGACGATCTTCAGCGTCCCGAGCGGGCACGCGTGCCGGCACCAGACGGTCGACGTCGCCCCCGGCGGCCGCGTTCGGTGGGCAGGGCGAGCGCCCCGATTCGGTTTTCGGTTCATTCAGTCTCTCCGGAAGCCGGCGTCGCGCGCCGCCACAGATGCATGACCGCGTAGGCACGCCATGGTCGCCACGCCGCGCTCGCGGTCTCGGCCCGCGCCGCCGTCGTCACACCGAGCGCCTTGCGAACGACGAGGTCGCCGGCGGGGAACGCGTCGGGCCAGCGCAGCGCGCGCATCGCGATGTACTGTGCGGTCCAGTCGCCGATGCCCGGCAACGCGACGAGCGCGCGCATCGTCGCGTCGACGTCGACGCCCGGCTCGAGCGTGATCGAACCGCCGGCGACCGCGGCGGCGAGCGCGCGCACCGCCCTCGCGCGCGCACCGACGATTCCCAGGCGTGCGATCGCGTCATGCGGAAGCGCGGCGATCGTCGCGGCATCCGGGAACAGCCGCGTCGGCGCGGCGTCGCTCGCCGGCGTGCCCAGATCGCCGCCATGCGCGGCGACGATCCGCGACACGAGCGTGCGCGCGGCGGCGACCGACACCTGCTGGCCGACGACGGCGCGGACCGCGAGTTCGAAGCCGTCGATCGCGCCGGGAACCCGCAGTCCCGGACGCTGCGCGGCGAGCGGACCCAGCGCCTGCGCGATCGCCGCCGGATCGGCGGCGAGGTCGAGCAGGTTGCGCAGTCGCGCGAGCGCCTGCGGGACGACGCGAGCGAGCGACGGCGAGAGCGACACCCGGAACGCCTCCCGGCGCGGAACCGGCACGACCGCGACGCGCCCGGCGTGCACGACGCCGCCGCGGGCGATCGCGAGCGTGCGCTCGTAGCGGGTCGCGCTCGCCGACTCCATGCCGTCCACGGCGCGGGCGTGCAGGAAGGCGAACATCGAAGCGGCGTCGTACGGAGGACGCCAGGCCAGCTCGAAGACCAGCGCGTCGGCCGGTCGCGACCGGGCGGCGGCCGTACGCAGCCGGGTCGGCGCCATCCGGTAGCGCGCGACGAACAGCGCGTTGAACCGCCGCACGCTCGAAAACCCGCTCGCGTGCGCGACATCGGTGACCGGGAGCGCGGTGTCGGTGAGCAGCCGCTTGGCGAGGAGCAGCCTGTGCGTCTGCGCGAACTCGATCGGCGACACGCCGAATTCGCCCTCGAACAGCCGGCGCAGGTGGCGGTCGGACACGCCGATGCGCCGGGCGAGTGTGGCCACGCCGCCGTCGTCCAACGCCCCGCCTTCGATCAGATCGGCCGCCGCCGCCGCGAGCCGCGAGCCGGCGTCGATGCCCGCGTGCCCGGGCGCGAGTTCCGGACGGCAACGCAGGCAGGGCCGGAAGCCCTTCGCCTCGGCGGCGGCGGCGCTCGCGAAGAACCGGCAATTCTCGCGGCGCGGCGCACGCACGCGGCACACCGGCCGGCAATAGATGCGCGTCGTCGCCACGCCGACGAAGAAGCGTCCGTCGAAACGGGCGTCGTGGGCGTGGAAGGCGCGCCAGCAGGCGTCGGCATCGAGGGTCATCGGCGCCATCCTACCCGGCGGCCTGCCGGGAGGCTCGCCGTTTTCGGACGTCGAGTTCAGACGGTCGTTCCGGCTTCCAGAGCAGGACCGGGACCCCGCCGGTGCGTCGAGCGCCCGCGTAGCCGGCGCGGTCCGGGTCGAAGCTCGCATGGGCCCTGACGGGATCGCGGTCGCCGGGCGGTGTCCGTCCCCGGACGCCCCGCGCTTCGCGCATAATTTGCCGTTCACCCGGCCCCCAGGGAGAGTGCGCGATGAAACGCCCGACGCTGCGCGGCCCGATCGCCGCGCTCGCCTTTCTCTTGCTCGCCGCGGCGGTGCTGCCCGCGCGCGCGAACGACCGCATCGTCTTCGCGACCGACTGGCTCGCCCAGGCCGAGCACGGCGGCTTCTACCAGGCGCTCGCCGAAGGCACCTACAGGAAACACGGCCTCGACGTGACCATCCGCATGGGTGGTCCGCAGATGAACGGTTTGCAGTTGCTCGCGGCCGGACAGATCGACGTCGCGATGGCCGACGGCCTGCAGGCGCTCTCCGCGGTCGAGCAGAACGTGCCGGTGGTCGCGATCGCAGCGACGTTCCAGAAGAATCCGACCGTGCTGATCTCGCATCCGGGGACGACCAGGATCGAGCAGTTGAAAGGCCGGCCGATCGCGATCGGCGCCGCGTCGAACAACACGTTCTGGCCCTGGCTGAGAGCCCAGTTCGGCTTCACCGACGACCAGAAGCGTCCGTACGGATTCTCGGTCCAGCCGTTCCTCGCCGACAGGACGCTGTCGCAGCAGGGGTTCGCCACCTCCGAGCCGTTCTCGATCGAAAAGGCCGGCATCAAGCCCTCGGTTTTCCTGCTCGCCGATTTCGGCTATCCGCCGTACGCCGAGGCGCTGGTCGTGCGCCGCGACACGCTCGACAAGCGTGAAGCGGTGCTCGAGCGTTTCGTGCGCGCGTCCGCCGAAGGGTGGAAGAGCTATCTCGCCAATCCCGCGCCCGGCAACGCGCTCATCCGCAAGGACAACCCGCAGATGAGCGACGAGCTCCTCGCCTACGGTCTCGCCAGGATGAAGGAGCACCAGATCGTCGACGGCGGTGACGCGAAGAAGGACGGGCTGCTCACGATGACCGACACCCGCTGGAAGGCGACCGTCGATTTCCTCAAGCTCACGCGACTCGCCAAGCCCGGCGTCGACTACTCCAGGGCGTGGAGCCTCACCGTGGTCCGCCACGTGAAGGTCCTCCCCTGAGCCGCGCACGGCACGACGCGGCCGGCGAGGCGCCGGCCGTCTCGGTCGAGCACGCCACCAAGACCTGGCCGAACGGAACGCAGGCGCTCGCGGCCGTCGATCTCACCGTCCGGCGCGGCGAGTTCCTGACGCTGCTCGGGCCCTCCGGTTGCGGCAAGTCGACGCTGCTGCATCTGATCGCCGGGCTGATCGAACCCTCGTCCGGATCGCTCGCCTGGTGGGGCAAGGGCTTCGAGGCGACCGGTGAGCCGGGCCGCCGCCTCGCGATGGTGTTCCAGGCGCCGACGCTGATGCCCTGGGCGCGCGTCGACGCCAACGTCAGGTTGCCGCTCTCGCTCGCTCACGGGGACACGGCCGACGCCGACCGCGCGGTCGCCGACGCGCTCTCGCTCGTCGGGCTCGCCGACTGCGCGCGCCACTGGCCGCGCGAGCTCTCCGGCGGCATGCAGATGCGCGCCTCGATCGCACGGGCGCTGGTCACGCACCCCGACCTCCTGCTGATGGACGAGCCGTTCGGTGCGCTCGACGAATTCACCCGCCAGCGGCTCGACGCCGAACTGGTCTCGCTGTGGATGGCGCGCGCGCTGACGATCGTGTTCGTCACGCACAGCATCCACGAGGCGGTGTTCCTGTCCACGCGCGTGGCGGTGATGGGCCCTCGCCCCGGCAGGCTCATCGACGAGATCGCGATCGACGAACCGCATCCGCGCGACGAGTCGTTCCGATTGTCGACGCGCTTCGCCGCCACCGCGCAGCGCCTCTCGGCGGCGATCGCCAGGGCCTGCGGCGGCGAGCCGGCGGCTCACGACGCGCCCGTCCGCGCCAGCGCGTCATGAAACGCCGTCGCGCACCGCTCGACCCCCGCTGGGGTTACCTCGCCCCGGTGATCGTCGCGCTGGTCGTGCTCGCCGGCTGGCAGGCCGCCTGCGTCGCCTGGGACGTGCCCGCCTGGCTCGTGCCCTCGCCGCTGGTCGTCGCGCAGACGATGCTCGCCGACCGCGCGCTGCTCTTCGCGTCGCTGGGCGTCACCCTGTCGATCGCGCTGACCGCGCTCGCCGTCGCGGTCGTGCTGGGCGTCGCGATCGCGCTGCTGTTCGTCCAGAGCCGCTGGATCGAGACCGCGCTCACGCCCTACGTCGTGCTGTTGCAGGTGACGCCGATCGTCGCGATCGCGCCGCTCATCATCATCTGGGTCAAGGACACCCGCACCGCGCTCGTCCTGTGCGCGGTCGTGGTGGCGATCTTCCCGATCGTGTCCGACACGACGCTCGGCCTGCGCAGCGTCGATCCGCGATTGCTGGACCTGTTCCGGATGAACCGCGCCACGCGCTGGCAGGTGTTGACCAGACTGCGCATCCCGAGCGCGCTCCCCTACTTCTTCGGCGGCCTGCGGATCGCCAGCGGCCTCGCGCTGATCGGCGCGGTCGTCGCCGAGTTCGTCGCCGGCACCGGCGGCCAGGGTGCCGGACTCGCCTACCAGATCCTGATGGCCGGCATCCAGTTGAACATCCCGCGGCTCTTCGCCGCGCTCGTGCTGATCACGCTGGCCGGCGTCGCGTTCTACAGCGTCACGCTGCTCCTGTCGCACCTCGCACTCGGGCACTGGCACGAGAGCGAGCTGGGCGCTCGCTGAGGGGCGGGTCGGGGAAGGACCACGCGGCGCGGCGGAGGAAATCGATCTACACCGCGTCGTACGGGTAGACCACCCGACCGTCCTCGACGCGGTCGAGGATTCCGCCGGCGAGCAGCGCCTTGATGTCGGCGTGAACGGCCTTCACGTCGCGCTCCAAGCGGCGCGCGGAGATCGCCGCGATGTCCTTCCACTTCTCGTATCGCTCAAGAACCTCCTGAGGCACCGCGGCACACTGCCGGTCAACGCGCCGACGGTCGAAGACCCGCTGCATGCTGAATTTGATGAATGCCACAGATGTCATGTCAAGCGCACGCGCTGCGAACGCGGCCTCACGCTCCGGTTCAACGGCGGGCCGCGCGGGGTCGGGACGTCTCCTTCCGCGACCGTGAAGACGTTGGTCAGAATGACTGGCGACTGCTCCGTCTGAATCTGGCGAAAGATCGGAACGGCGGGATCGAGCGGGTCGAGTTGTAGCGTGTGTCCTCTCCTCTTCGAGGGTAGCCGTTGCGCTAAGGCGACGAGAACCGATACAGGCCGGACCGCGCCCGCCAACCGGCCTGGAAGACGGTCCCGAACACTCCGGCCTCGCCTTCGATCGAGAAGGCCTCACTGAAGACGCCAGTGCCGGTTGCCCTCCATTCGCCTCGCGCCCCCTGATGGTGGTGGCCGAAGTACGTGAAGACGGAGAAGTAGTCGGCAGCGCGACCACTCATGGGGACGGACATGTAGCCCGGCTGCGCCGCTCGGGACGGCTCAAGGCGGCCCGAAGTGCTCACCTCTGCTGTCACCGTCTCGCCGGGCAGTGCCAAGCGCAGGCGCCATTGGTTGGAGCCCACCGGCTCGACTTGAACGTCGATGAACTCGGCCATCGGATCCGTTCTCAGAACCGCGGGCCGATTCCTGATAGCCGACGAATACCAGCTCCCCAGTTGGACCCATGCGGTCTTCCCGCGCATGGCTGCATGCCGAGGCCCCTCGGTGGCCGCCCACCAGAATGCCAGTAGCAGAGGCGGAGCAGCTTGCACAGACACGTCATCTACTGCAAGCCTGCCGGCGGACACAAAGCAGAGGCTTCCGATCGCATACTCGCGAAGCTTCGGATTCTCGAGGAGGAGCGCCTCGAGCGCCCGATCCTTGTCGGCCGCCTGAGTCGCGGTGGCCAGCCGGTATCCGACTGGCAGGATGACGGCCACGGTCGCCGGATTGAAGAGATGGTCTCGGCAGATCTCGGCGGTTACGTCCTGAGTCTCCGAGATGCTCACGGTTCCGGCGGGAAGCTCGCCGAATCCAAGCTCGGCCGGACTTGCCAAGCCGGTGTAGGCCAGCAGGGCCAGGGCAGTCGCGACGAGATGGGGTTGCATTCCATTTCGCCCGCAATCAACCGACCGTTTGCGGGGCCTAACGTGGAGGTCACCGGCGCTGCGCGGATTCATCGCGCAGCGTCCGTGTTGACCGCAGGGTCGGGCGGGACGTGCCGCCGAAGTGCAGCAACGACAGACGCATGAGACGACAAATTCTTCTCGGACAACGAAGAATTTCTTGGATTACGCACATGGACCAGCCGACGATACGAGGCCAATTCAGGGACGGCTCCAAACCATACGTTCGCGCCGCGTACGCAAATGATCGTGGCCCTGCGAGCGATGGCCGTGCGAACTAACGAAAATGAAAACTCCTGTGACGGTAGTCGAAGGTGTGCGTGCCGAAAGGTCTTGGAGTGATAAGGAAAGTACTCAACGGCCAAGAGGTTGGCGGCGACGCATTTTTGACCAACCCTCTCAATCAACGGTCTGGCCGCTCGTAACCACCATCTATTTCCAGGCCCGACGGCGTTGCTTCTCAAATGAAAGTGAGGCCCGAATTTGCTCTCGGCTTTGATTGCGGCTCGCAATTCGGCGCGGAATGTGGGTTGTGAATGGTAGGTAACATCGTGTGCGCTGAACCCCGGGTTCAGCAGTAGAACAACGATCGGGGCATCGAATCGTCCGAAAAATGGCTCGGGCATGAGTTCCACATGAATGCGTGTGGACGCAGTAGCAGATCGATTGAATGCTTCCGCAAACGGCCGGTCTTCGGGCAACGTGTATGGCCTTGCACCTGGCAGTCGATGCCACGGATTGCGAGTTGTCATGATGACGCCCAACGTTTGAGCTCACCTGCGGGCGACAGACGGCGCAGCCGGCTGGCGAACGTCAGGTGCAGCGAAGGGTTAGGCCCCATGCTTCGACAGCATGCTCTCTAGAAAACGTGTGAAGCCACCTGTGAACCAAAGGTACGCGGTCTTGTGGCTATCGTACTCATCGTCGGTGATTTCAAGCTCCTTGAGAGACTTCGGGTGGGTGATCCGATGTCGGATCTGTACGGACTCCCGGAACAACGGCCACTCGGAACCGGAAAACTGCGGTTGCCAGCTCACGTCGAAGAGCCGAGCCGCTAGTTTCAGAGTGAGCTTGACGTTCTTAATGGTGTCTGCACGAACGG
Source organism: Burkholderiales bacterium (assembly GCA_020851255.1). GTDB lineage: Bacteria > Pseudomonadota > Gammaproteobacteria > Burkholderiales > Casimicrobiaceae > VBCG01. The sequence continues at coordinate 41,209 of JADZDA010000055.1, forward strand.
AAATGATCGTGGCGTCGCCAACAGTGTTGACCACGATCTGGCGTTCCTCCAGGAACGCCCTCGTCTTGCCGCTTATATCCCCTGACCCCAGATTCTGGGCTGTGAGAGAGATCTGCTTGAGGCCGAACACCACTGCTTCAATGTGCGACCAGCAGGCGCGTACCACCAATCGACGGAAGGTTTGGCTTGCCCAGTCGGAATCAAACTTGTCCAAGAGGCAGTTGATGTCCTCACGCAAAAGCGTGTTCATGTCGAGCAGTTCGTCGAGCGACCTTGCAAGGGTTCGAGCGTAGGCGCGAAGCTCGTGGCTCATGGGGCCTAACAAGAAATGGACTGCTCGATCGACGGGTAAGGAGACAGCCTGAGCCCGCCATACTCCCGACGTCAACACCCTTCCCGCTGCCGGCGTGCGAACTGCGATGCGCGACACCTCCGACCCCGGGCGATCCGACGATCCCCCCGCACCGCCACGCTCGATCCGTTCACCCCGGTTCAATCGGTGAGCACCCTCAACCCGACGATCCCGACCACGATCAGCGCGACACACGCGAGTCGCGCCAGCGTCGCGGCCTCGCCGAACAGCACGATACCGAGGATCACGGTGCCGACCGCGCCGATGCCGGTCCACACCGCGTAGGCGGTGCCGACCGGCAGCGTCTTCATCGCCCAGGCGAGCAGGACGATGCTCGCGAACATGGCGGCGAGGGTCGCCACGCTGGGCCACGTCCGCGTGAAACCCTCGGTGTACTTGAGTCCGATCGCCCAGGCGACCTCGAAGACTCCGGCGACGACCAGCGCGATCCACGCCATGGCGGCTCCTTCCCGTCCGTCGCGCGCCGGCGCGGCGCGCCGCGCCGATTATCGCCGGGATGCACGCGCCCCGGACGCGCGGGTCCCGCCCGCCCGGGCTGGGGCTATACTCCGGCGTTCGCCCATCGCCCCGTTGCCGCGGGGACTCATCCTGGAGGAATCATGCGTCACCATCGACTGCTTTGTGCGACCGCGATCGCGGCCGCCGTCGCGTTCGCCGGCCCCGCGGCCGCGCAGGACCGCGTGTTCTTCGGCATCGCCACCGGCGGCACCGGCGGCACGTACTATCCGCTCGGCGGCATGCTCGCCCAGCTCATTTCGAACAAGGTCACGATCGGCGGCAAGAAGCTCTCGGCGACCGCCGAGACCGCCGGCGCCTCGGTCGCCAACGCGCAGCTCCTCGCCCGCAAGGACATCGAGAGCGCGTTCGTCGCCGCCGACATCCTCGACGCCGCCTACAACGGCAAGGGGCAGTTCGACGGCAAGGCGGTCAAGAATTTGCGCGCGCTGGGCGCGCTCTACCCGGAGCAGGTCCAGCTCGTGACCATCGCCTCGGCGAACGTGCGTTCGTTCAGGGACCTCCGGGGCAAGAGCGTGTCGTCGGGCTCCCCGGGCTCGGGTCAGTGGCAACTGCTGGGTGACCTGCTCGAGGCGCACGGCATGACGCGCAAGGACATCGGCGAGGACCTCTCGTCGTTCGCGCAGTCGGTCGACAAGATCAAGGACGGCAACCTCGTCGCCTCGCTCATCACCGCCGGCGCACCGACCGCCTCGATCACCGACCTCGCGAACGCGCGCGAACTTCGCATCGTCCCTCTCGCCGGACCGGAGATCGAGGCGCTGCGCAGGAAACAGCCGTACTACGCGCAGGTCCAGCTCCCGGCCAACACGTATAAGGGCCAGGCCGCGCCGGTCGACACCCTCGCCGTGATGGCGATCTGGGCGACGCACGACGGGCTCTCGGACCAGATGGCCTACGAGGTCACCAAGGCGCTGTTCGAGAACACGGAGACGCTGGGCCAGGTCCATCCGAAGGGGAAGGAGATCTCGCTCAAGACCGCGCTGCAGTCGATCTCGATCCCGCTGCATCCGGGTTCCGAGCGCTATTTCCGCGAGAAGGGCCTGGTCAAGTGACCCGGCGGCCCGCGGACGCGCGAGCGCGCGTCCCGGGCCGGGCGAGGCGCCGTCGGATCGAGGCGACCGCGGTCGCCTGCGTGCTGGCGGCCTCCGCCGGCGGAGCGGGCGCGGCCTGTCTCGCGATCGACTCGCACCCGGAAGCGATGCCGCTCTCCCGGATCGCGCTGCCCGCGAGCGACCCGACGTTCACCTTGCGCTACGTGCACTCGGTGACGCGCACGCCGGTCGACGAGGACTACCGCGTCGACGGTTCCACGATCGTGCAGACCGCGATCCGGTTCGCGCAGCACGGGCCCGGCCTGCCGACCGAGGCGGACGCCGGCGCGAGCTGGCGCGTCGACGCGAACGGCATCACGGTGACGATGAACCGCCGGCACGAGACGATCGCGATGCGCGTGCACGCCGACCAGGCGCCGCGCCTGACCGCGGCGGGCGACGCGCGCCCGGTCGAACTCGCGCGCTGGGGTAACCGCGCGCTCGTGCTGAGCGCGGCCCCGGGCGATTGCCCGGCAACGAACGGAGCGGCCATCCGATGAGCGCAGGCGCGCAATCCGACCGCCACGGCGGGGCGATCACCGAAGGCGTCGAGGCGATCTCGGCCGATCGGCAGGCGGAGCTGATCCGCGCCTACGACCACGAGTCGAACTTCCGCAAGCTCGCCGGTCCGGTCGGGCTGCTGGTGACGACGATGGCGGTCGTGCTCTCGTCGTTCCACATCTACACGGCGGGCTTCGGGCTGCTCGACGAGATCAAGCACCGCTCGTTCCACCTCTCGCTCGTCCTCGCGCTGGTCTTCCTGGTCTTCCCCCGGCCGCGGATTCCGTCGGACACGCGGCGCGCGTGGGGCGCCTGGGGCTGGAGCGCCGTCTTCAGCGCGTTCTACCTGTACCTCGCCTGGTCGCTCGCCGACCGGCTGACCGCGCAGGGCGCGCTCGCGTCCGGTCACGGCTGGGCGTTCGTCGCGCTGATCGCGTTCGTCGCCTTCATCTCGTTGCCGTTCCCGCAGTTCGGCGGCACCGGCGACAAGCCCTCGTGGGTCGACTTCCCGCTCGCGATCGCGGCCGGCGCGATCTCGCTCTATTTCCTCGCGTTCTTCGACGACGTGTTCATCCGCCGCGTCGGCGCGCCGATCGCGCAGGACTACATGATGGGCGTGCTCGCGATCGTGCTGGTCATGGAGGCGACGCGCCGCACGATGGGGCCGCTGCTGCCGGTCATCGGCATGGCGTGCCTGCTCTACGCGCTGCTGGGCCGCCACATGCCGGGCATCCTCGCCCACCGCGGCTACTCGGTCGAGCGCGTGGTCAACCACATCTACGTCGGCACCGAGGGCATCTACGGCATCGCGGTCGGCGTGGTCGCGACCTACGTGTTCCACTTCGTGCTGTTCGGCATCCTCGCGCAGATGACCGGGCTGGGCCGGCTGTTCATGGATCTCGCGACCATCGTCGCCGGCCGCTACTCCGGAGGGCCGGCGAAGGTCTGCGTCGTCTCGTCGGGCCTCTTCGGGATGATCTCGGGGTCGGCGATCGCCAACGCGGTCACCACCGGCTCGCTCACGATCCCGCTGATGAAGAAGTACGGGTTCAGCGGGCGCTTCGCCGGCGCGGTCGAGGCCTCGGCTTCCTGCGGCGGGCAGGTCACGCCGCCCGTGATGGGCGCGTCCGCGTTCGTGATGGC
>JADZDA010000056.1 GCA_020851255.1 Burkholderiales bacterium
CACGTCGACCACGGCAAGACCACCCTGGTCGACCAGCTGCTCAAGCAGTCCGGCACCTTCAACGAGCGCGCGCAGGTCGGCGAGCGCGTGATGGACAGCAACGACCTCGAGCGCGAGCGCGGCATCACGATCCTCGCGAAGAACTGCGCGATCCGCGTCGGCGACACGCGGATCAACATCGTCGACACGCCCGGCCACGCCGACTTCGGCGGCGAGGTCGAGCGTGTGCTCAGCATGGTCGACGGGGTCCTGCTGCTCGTCGACGCGGTCGAGGGGCCGATGCCGCAGACGCGCTTCGTCACGCTGAAGGCGTTGCGGCAGGGGTTGAAGCCGATCGTGGTCGTCAACAAGGTCGACCGCCCCGGCGCGCGTCCCGAGTGGGTCGTGAACCAGACCTTCGACCTCTTCGACCGTCTGGGTGCGAGCGACGAGCAGCTCGACTTCCCGGTGGTCTACGCCTCCGCGCTCAACGGCTGGGCGACGCTCGACGTGAAGGTCGCCAAGGGGGAGGGCGTCCCCGAAGGCGGCAGCATGAAGCCGCTGTTCGAGACGATCCTCTCCCAGGTGCCGGCGCCCGGCGGCGACGCGTCGGCGCCGCTGCAATTCCAGGTCTCGGCGCTCGATTATTCGAGCTACGTCGGGCGGCTGGGCATCGGCCGGATCCGGCGCGGCACGCTGAAGGCCGGCGCCGAGGTGGCGATCCTCCACGGTCCGCCGCCCGAAGGAACGGCGCCGGCGAAGGGGCGGATCGGGCAGGTGTTCACGTTCTCCGGGCTCGAGCGCGTGCCGGTCGACGAGGCGTACGCCGGCGACATCGTGCTGGTGACCGGCGTCGACGACCTGACGATCGGCACGACGCTCGCGGATCCCCTCGTGCCGGAGCCGCTGCCGGCGATCGCGGTCGACGAGCCGACGCTCGCGATGACCTTCCAGGTGAACACCTCGCCGCTCGCCGGACGCGAGGGCAAGTACGTCACCTCGCGCAATCTGCGCGAGCGCCTGCACCGCGAGCTGCTCACGAACATGGCGCTGCGTGTCGAGGACACCGCCGACACCGACGTGTTCGCGGTCTCCGGGCGCGGCGAGCTGCACCTCACGATCCTGATCGAGAACATGCGGCGCGAGGGCTACGAGCTCGCGGTGTCGCGGCCGCGCGTCGTCACGCGCGAGATCGGCGGCGTCGTCAACGAGCCGTACGAGAACCTCACCGTCGACGTCGAGGACGCCCACCAGGGCGCCGTCATGCAGGAGCTGGGCGCACGGCGCGGCGAGCTCGCGCACATGGAGTCCGACCAGCGCGGCCGCACGCGCCTCGACTATCGCATCCCGGCGCGCGGTCTCATCGGCTTCCAGGGCGAGTTCATGAACCTGACCCGCGGGACCGGGCTCATGAGCCACGTGTTCGACGGTTACGCGCCGTCGAAGGGCGACATCCCCGAGCGGCGCAACGGCGTGCTGGTGTCGCAGGAGGACGGCGAAGCGGTCGCCTACGCTCTGTGGAAGCTGCAGGAGCGCGGACGCATGTTCGTGTCGCCCGGCGAGAAGCTGTACGAAGGCATGGTGATCGGGATCCACTCGCGCGACAACGACCTCGTGGTCAACCCGATCAAGGGCAAGCAGCTCACCAACGTCCGCGCCTCCGGCAAGGACGACGCGATCCTGCTGACACCGCCGGTCAGGCTCACGCTCGAGTACGCGGTGGAGTTCATCGCCGACGACGAACTGTGCGAGGTGACTCCGAAATCGATCCGCATCCGCAAACGGCACCTCAAGGAGCACGAGCGCAAGCGCGCGAGCCGCGAGGCGGTCGGGGCGGCGTAGCGGCGGGTCGCCGGAAGGCGGTCAATCCGCGGCGGACCGGATCGCCGCCACGTCGAGGACGCGCCGGGTGCCCGGCGCCGGCGGCGATTCGACGGCGCCGACCAGCGCGGCCATCATCTGGTCGCGGGTGACCAGACCGAGGCGGCGCGCGGTTTCGCGGGTCCAGGGCAGCGCCTCCAGGAGCCGGGCCACCGGAACGAACGCGAGCGGCCAGCGATGGCCCGGGCCCAGCACGTACCACGGACGCAGGATGGTGGCGGCGAGCGGCGACGCGGTGATCGCGCGTTCGCCGGCGACGCGCGCGTCGACGTAGGCGCGCATGACCGGAGCCGGGTGGGCTACGCTCACGTAGACCAGCTGCCGGACCCGGCGCGCGACCGCGGCCTGCACGCTGGCGTGAATCGACGCCAGGTCCACGCGCTCGAACTCCGCGGCCTTGGCGGGACTCGGGTGCGGCGTGCCGACCAGGTGCACCAGCGTCGAGCCCTCGGACAACGCCCGGGCCACGTCGGCAGGGTCCAGCGCGTCGCCGACGACCGCCTCCGCCCCGACGGGCACGCGCCGGGTGGCGGCCGCTCGGCAGAGGACCCTGACCCGGTGGCCGCGGGCGAGCAGCGATCCGACGAGCGGTACCCCGAGGTATCCGGTGCCGCCGGTGACGACGACGGCGCTCGGGGCAGGGGGCCGGTCCATGCCCGTCGCTACGAGCCGGAAGGCCCGTCGGATGCCGGCCGGACGTCGGGATCGCCGCGCGCCCGCTCCCGATCGGCGACAATGCCCGCCGATCCGCCGCCGGCCATGACGCTCGCGCTAGACCTCGAACTCGCATCGCGCCTCGCGACGACGGCGCTCGCCAACGTCCGCACCGAGTACCCGAACAAGCCCGACCACGTGCTGGGCTGCGCGGCCGACCTGGTCGCGTCGCGCGCACTGCATCCGGCGTTCTACGGTAGTTACGACTGGCACTCGTGCGTGCACATGCACTGGACGCTCGCGCGGCTGCGCCGGCTGTTCCCGGCGCTGCCGGAGCGCGCGCGCATCGACGCGACGTTCGACGAACACCTGACGCCGGCGACGATCGCCGCCGAGTGCGCCTATCTGGCGCGCGGGCACGCCGCGTCGTTCGAGCGAACCTACGGCTGGGCCTGGGCGCTCGAATTCGCACGCGAACTCGCGCTGGCCGACGATGCGCCGGGGCGCGCCTGGTCGCGCGCGATCGAACCGCTCGCGCGCGCGTTCACCGACCGGTGGCTCGCGTGGCTGCCCCGGGCGCGTTATCCGATCCGCCATGGCACGCACGCGAACTCGGCGTTCGGACTCGCGCTCACGATCGACTACGCGCGTGCCGCCGGCCGGGACGATCTGGAAGCGGCGTGCGTAGCCAAGGCGCTGGCCTGGTACGCGGCCGATCGCGACGCGCCGATCGGATGGGAACCGTCGGGTGCGGACTTCCTGTCGCCGACGCTGATCGAGGCCGACCTGATGCGCCGCGTGCTGCCCCGGGCGCGCTACGCGGAGTGGCTCTCCCGGTTCCTGCCCGCGCTCGCCCGGGGAGAGCCGGCGTTGCCGGCGCCGGCCGAGGTGTCCGATCGTACCGACGCCCAGATCGTCCACCTCGACGGATTGAATCTCGCGCGCGCGTGGTGCCTGCGCGGCATCGCCGGCGGGCTGGCGCCCGGCGATCCGCGTGCCGCCGCGCTCGAGCGATCCGCCGAGCGCCACGCGAGTGCGGGTGCCGAAGGCCTGGAGAGCGGAAACTACCTCGGCGCGCACTGGCTCGCGAGTTTCGCGCTGCTCGCGGCGGGCGAAGGCGCGTAGCGCCCGCAGCCACGGCCGCGGGCATCCGGCCGCACACGTGCATGACGGTGAGATAGGTTCTAGAATCCCCGGAAGATGTCCGATACGAACCTCCTCGCCGCGACGCTGGCCCTCGTCGTCGCGGCCATCGCCCTCGGCGCGGTGCTCGGCGCGATCACCCTGTCGCGGCTCGGAACGCTCGGCCGCGCCCGCGAAGCGCTCGACCGCGACCTCGCCGCGGTCGCCCGCGAACTCGCCGTCGTCCGCGCGCAGGGCGAGGACCTCGAACGCGACCTCAAGCAGGACCAGCAGGGCGCGCGCGCCGAGATGCGCCAGGACCTCGCGATCGCAAGAGACGAGCAGGGCCGGTCGGCGCAGACGCTGCGCGGCGAGGTCGGCGAGCGCCTGACCCAGTTCACCGCCGCGACCCAGCAGCAGTTCGCCGCGATGAACCAGGGCCAGGGCGACGCGCTCAAGGCGTTCGGCGATCGCCTCGCGGACTTCACGCGCGCGACGCAGGACGCGCTCGCATCGGCGGCGAGGCAGCAGACCGAGCACGCCCGGACGACCGCCGACCGGTTGCAGGCGCTCGCCCAGGCGAACGACCAGAAGCTCGAGGCGATCCGGGCGAGCATCGAGCAGCGGCTCGACCAGCTCCGCGCCGAGAACACGGCCAAGCTCGAACAGATGCGCGCGACCGTCGACGAGAAGCTGCAGGCCACGCTCGAAGCGCGGCTGGGCGCGTCGTTCAAGCAGGTCTCCGACCGGCTGGAGCAGGTGCACAAGGGACTGGGCGAGATGCAGGCGCTCGCCGTTGGCGTCGGTGACCTGAAGCGCGTCCTCGGCAACGTCAAGACACGCGGCATCTGGGGCGAAGTGGCGCTGGGCAACCTGCTCGCGGACGTCCTGACGCCCGTGCAGTACGCGAAGAACGTGGCGACGCGGCCGGGGAGCACCGAGCGCGTCGAGTTCGCCGTGCGCTTCCCCGGGCGCGGCGACGACGGATCCGTCTGCTGGCTGCCGATCGACGCGAAATTCCCGATGGACGACTGGCAGCGGCTGCAGGACGCGGTCGAGCGCGCCGACGTCGCCGCGGTCGACGCGAGCCGGCGCGCGCTCGACGTCTTCTTCCGGCAGGAGGCGAAGTCGATCCGCGACAAGTACGTCGAGCCGCCGTACACCACCGATTTCGCGATCCTGTTCCTCCCGACCGAGGGGCTGTACGCCGAAGCGGTCGCCCGGCCCGGGCTCTCCGAGGCGCTGCAGCGCGAGTTCCGCGTCACGCTCGCCGGCCCGACGACGCTCTCGGCGATGCTGAACAGCCTGCAGCTCGGCTTCCGGACGCTCGCGATCGAGAAACGCTCGACCGAGGTCTGGCGCGTGCTGGGTGCGGTCAAGACCGAGTTCGGACGCTTCGGCGACATCCTCGCGAGAACGCGCGAGCGGCTCGACGCCGTCGGCAAGACGCTCGACGACGCCGGGCGCAAGAGCACCACCATCGCGCGCAAGCTCCGTGAGGTCGAGGCGCTGCCGGACGCGGAGACGGACCGCCTGCTGGGCGTCGAGGGCACCGCCGTGATCGACGTCGAGACGGAGGGCGAAGGTCGCGACGATTTCGGCGGCGAGGTGAAGTAGCGCCGTGTTCGAGGCGTTCAAGCGCTGGCGCCGCGGCCGAGTGCTCGCCGGGGCCTCGATTCCGGACGGATCGTGGCACGAGGCCGTCGCGGAGCTCCCGTTCCTGGCCGACTGGAGCGATGTCGACCTCGCGAAGCTGCGGGAACTCGTCGTGCTCTTCCTCGACGCGAAGAGTGTGATCGGCGCGGGGGGGCACGAAGTCACGCCCCGGCAGCGGATCGTGATCGCCGCGCAGGCCTGTGTTCCGGTGCTCGAACTGGGGCTCGACTGGTACGAGGACTTCGAGAACGTCGTCGTCTATCCGTCCGAATTCGTCCCCGGCTGGACCTGGGAGGACGAAGCGGGTGTCGTGCACACGAACGACGGGCCGCTGGCCGGCGAGGCGATGCCCGGCGGACCGGTCGTGCTTTCGTGGCCGGATGTCGAGGCGTCGGCGGACTTCGAAGCGAACGGGATGAACCTCGTCATCCACGAGTTCGCGCACAAGCTCGACATGCGGGACGGGGACGCGAACGGCCGACCGCCGCTGCCGCCGGGCCTGGCGCCGGAACGATGGGCTGCGGCGCTCACGGCGGCCTACGATGACTTCGCCACGCGCGTCGACCGCGGCGACGAGACGCGGATCGATCCCTACGCGGCCGAGAGTCCCGGCGAGTTCTTCGCCGTGCTCACCGAGGTGTTCTTCGCCGCGCCGGACGTGCTCGCCGGCGCGTACCCCGACGTCTACCGGCGGTTCGTCGAGTTCTACCGCCAGGATCCGCTGCGGCGCGCCGGCGCGGGCGCTACCGGAGCCACGCGCTGAGGTCCCAGCCGAGCATCCGCTCGACAGCGCGGATGTCCGGTTCGTAGAGCCGGACCAGGCGCTCCCGGTCGCGGGGACTCATCGGCTCGGCGTAGGTTCCCTCGTTTTCCGAGATCGCCTCCGCCGACGAGAACGGCTCGATCCCCAGGAACTCGGCGATCGACTCCGCCGTCTCGACCGGCGTCTCGCGCAACTGCCCGCTCATCAGCACCAGCGTCTGCTCCTTCGGGAACAGCGACCAGAGGCGTTCTAGCTGGCGCGCGTAGTAGCCGCGCGACACGTACGAATGGCGGCGGACGTCCTGGGGCGCCGACGTGCGCAGACGCTCCTCCTCCGCGTCCAGCGCGGCCGGGAACGCGAGCGGCTCGTTGCCGCGCTCGCGCTGCATGTTCCAGTGCGAGTAGGCGCGGCCCGCAGGGTCGCGCAGCAGCAGCACCCAGCGCATGTCCGGGTTGTAGCGGCGGATGCGGCGCGCGGCCTCCGGCCACCAGACGTACGACGGCGTGGCGTCGCCGCAGAGCCGGCTGGCGAGCTGGGCGCCCCACAGCGCGTGGTAGGGCGCGTAGTCGCAGGTCCCGGACGCGAAGCGCTCGTCGGTGTCGAACCAGTGCGGTTCCTTCACGCTCGCCATGCCGACGGCGGGGTGCGTGCGCAGCAGCCGATCGAGCGAAGTCGTACCGCCTTTCTGCACGCCGCCGACGACGAAATCGACGCGCGGCTCGAAACCGGTGATGCCGGTGGTCATCGTCAGGCTCCGCGGCGGACGGCTTGCGCCGGCGTGGGGTAGAGCACGTCGAGCGCGATCGTTCCGCCGGTGGGTTGCACGAGGCGCACGTGCCGCCGCTCGAGCTCCCGCGCGTGCCGCACACCGCAGCTGTGCGCGATCATGTCGATCTCCTTGTTCATGTTCGTCGCGTAGTTCGCGACGCGCAGGAATTTCTCCTCGACGACCAGCCCGCGCTGCAGCCGCGGATTGTGCGTCGTCACGCCGGTCGGGCAGGTGTTGGTGTGGCAGCGCAGCGCCTGGATGCAGCCCAGCGCGAACATGAAGCCGCGCGCGGTGTTGATGAAGTCCGCGCCGCAGCACAGCGCCCAGGCGGCCCGCGCCGAGGTCACGAGCTTGCCCGACGCCACCAGGCGCACGCGCGGCTTCAGGCCCGCGGCGAACAACGCGTCGGCGACCCGGGGCAGCGCCTCGTCGATCGACAACCCGACGTGGTCGGCGAGCGCCTGCGGCGCGGCGCCGCTGCCGCCCTCGCCGCCGTCGACGACGAGGAAGTCGGGCGCGTACTCGAGCCCGCGCGCGAGGACGCGCTCCGCGAGATCGTTGGCGAAATAGCGTCCGCCCACCGCGGTCTTGATTCCGACCGGCTTGCCGGTGAGGTCGCGCATCCAGGCGACACGGTCGAGCAGGTCGTCCATCGTCGCGATGTCGGGATGGCGATTCGGGCTGATCGAGTCGACGCCGGCGGGGATGCCGCGGATCCGCGCGATCAGCGGCGTCACCTTGGCGCCGGGCAGGACGCCGCCCTTGCCGGGCTTGGCGCCCTGCGACAGCTTGATCTCGAATGCGCGCACCGTTTCGTAGGCGGCGATCTCGCGTAGGCGTGCATCGGAAAGCTTGCCCGCCCTGTCGCGCACGCCGTACTTTGCC
>JADZDA010000057.1 GCA_020851255.1 Burkholderiales bacterium
CGCACGCCGGCGGCGTAGTCGGCCTTGCCGGTCGGGCGCGCGATCGGTCCGACGTTGGCGACCAGCGCGAGCTTGCCCTGGGCCCACAGCGGATGGATCGGCGCGAGCGCCGGGTGCAGGCCGTAGGACGCCCCCGACTTCGTGGCGACCGGCAGCAGGGCCGCCTGCTCGATCCGGATGCCCGACGAGGCGGTGCGCACCGCCGAGTACTGCGCGTAGCGCGCGGCGTCGGCCGGCACGACGACGTTGTTGCCGTCGTTGCCGCCGTAGAGGAAAACGCAGACGAGCGCCCGGTAGTCGCCGGCCGGCACCTGCGCGTGCGCCGCCAGCGAGACGAGATCGAGGTTCGCCGCGAGCGTGCCGGCGGTGAGCGCGGTCGCCCGCTGGAGGAATCGGCGTCGGTTCATGGTCAGCGCTCCACCTGGTATTGCGACGAAGTGACGACGAGGGAGAAGCCCGCGCGTGCCCGGCCCAGCGGATCCGACGCCGGGATCGCGTCGATCGCGGACGCGATCGCGGCGCGCGCTTCGGCCGACATCGTGCGATGCAGGAGCAGGGCGTCCAGCCTGTCGACGAGCACCGCGGTGTCCGCGGCGACCAACGTCCACGGCGTCCAGTCGAACGTGGTGCCGGTCGCGCCGTACACCTGCGGGTCCGGCGGGAAGACGCTCGTCATGACGAGGGCGTCGAGCGTGTTGATCCGCGCGAGCGCCGAGGCCGTGTTCTGGATGCCGAACTCGGGCCCGACGAGCGATGTTCCCGGCACGACGTAGTCCGGCGGGTAGAAGTTGAACACCGAAGGCGCGTTGTAGACGAACTGGCCCATCGGCGCGGTCGATGCGCGGAACACGACGCCGTCGGTACGCGCGCCGAGGGCGCGCGCGACCCCGGCGACGAGGAGCGCCGGCTCGCGCAGCTTCCCGTACGCGGGGTCGTGCTTCGCCGGTCCGCGCGCCTCGGCGTCGAGCAGGATCGCCCGCGCGACCGCGGCGAGATTCCCGCGAACGCCGCGGCCGTCGTTCTCGAACACCGCGGCGACGCGGTCGACGTAGCCGGGTGTCGGGTCGCCGGTGACGAGTTTCTGGATCAGCGCCCTGGCGACGAACGGCGGGGTGTTCGGGTGCAGGAACACGCTTCGGATCGCGTGGGCGAGGTCGGCGCCCATCGACAGTCCCGCGGGCGCGATCGCGTCCTCGAGCAGCTCCTTCGCGCCGAAGTCGTGGTAGGCGTCGCGCTCTTCCATCGTGCCGTCGAACCAGGGGCCGTTGAGCGGCCGCGCCGGTTGTCCGGGCTGCGTCGGGTAGGTCCAGCCGGTGAACACGTGCGCGTAGCCTTCGACGATCTCGTTGTCGTAGGCGGCGATCGGCGCGCCGGACGCGTCGGCCAGCCGCGTGCCGTCGCGCTTCAGTTCCCAGGTACCGATCGAGAAGAGCTGCAACAGCTCGCGGGCGTAGTTCTCGTTGGGTTCGCTGCCCGTGGCCGCATCGGCCTTGCGGTTGTTCGCCATGTCGAGGTAGCGACCCATCGCCGGCGACAGCGTCACGGCGGTCAGCAGCGATTCGAAGTCGCCGAAGGCGCGGTCGACGAGGATCTGCTGGTACCGGCCGAGCGCGTACGGCCAGCGGACGTCCTGACCGGAGACGACCAGCATCTGGGAGAGCGCGAACGCGACGCGCTGCCGGAGCTGGTCGGGCGCGCCGATCGCGTTCCTCCAGAATTCGCGGATGAGCGGGAAAGGCGTGTAGTTGTCGCGGAAGCAGTAGCTGTTCTCCGTCACCGGCGGCGTCCGATCGTCGACGCAGGACTCGGGGCGTTGCACCGGCACCGGCGGATACGACGGAAATTTCGTCGGCGGCTTCGCCAGTTCGGCGTCGATCCACGCCGCGGCGCCCTGAGCGCGGATCGCATCGACGACCGCGGACGTCGGACCGAAAGTCGCCTGCTCCGCGAGCCGCACCGCGTCGGCCTCGATGTCGGCCGACGCGAGCGCCGCGCACATCACGACGCCTTCGAGGACGTTCCCGGCCCCCGAGCGCACGGCGAGGGTGAGATCGGGGAGCCAGCGGTGGTTCGCGCTCCCGACCGTCGCGGCGGACCGGTAGACGCGCCAGACCGGCTGCGTCGCGCCGGTGCAGGCCTGCGAGGCCGGCACGTCGACATGGAACGCGATGCCTTCATCGATCCACGCCGGATTCGCCTTCACGATCGCGCACTCGTCCGGGTCCGCCGTGTAGAAGTGCGAATCGGGACCGACGCCGGGCTTGCCGTAGAAGCGGCAGACGGGCCGGGCGCCGGCGTGATCGGTCGCGTTCGTCCACGCGCGGAACGTGACGCCGGTGCGGGTCCAGCCGGCGAGGGTCCCGGCGTCGAGCGCGTCGATCTCGACCGCGTTCGCGGTCAGGAAATAGCGGTCGAGCGCGGCGTGCCGGTATTCGACGACGGTGGCGGTGGGCTCGGCGGCGTGCACCGCGGACGACAGCGCCATCGTCGTGCCGCTCGCGAGCGCGATCGCCATGCGCCGGATGCGGCGACGTGAGCGGGCGCGCGGTGTGGGGTCGGGCATGGGGATTCTCCGATTCACGAGGGTGTCGCCTTCGCCGTCCGAGATCCGCCCGCGGCGCGGTGGGTCGCGGAGGTCGGGTCGGGTGGTTGCGACGCCCGTACGCTCGCAGCCGCCGGCCCGGCGCGCGGTAACGGTGTGTAAGCGGTTGTTGCCCATGCCGGCGGCATGAACGCACGCAACCTCGCGATCTCCCGGGCAAAACCGCCGGCGGCGTGCGCGAAACCGCATCCGGCGTGAAAATTCCCGCACTGCGAACGATCGTTCGATGGGCGGCCCGCCGGGCGTCGTCCATCTCGTGTATTACCTTCGGAGATACCGCTAAGTCCATGTTTATTCTGAATTGTGGTTATTTCTCCGATTTGACCGCTAAGTGGTTGTTCGGACAGCGGAAATTCATTGACCGGCGTCGAATCGATGTCTATAGTGGCGATTAGTGGGGAATTGTGGGTTTCGGTGGGGTCGGGCGCCCGGCGCGTGCGGCCTGATCCGGCTGCGTCGAGGAGGCGGCGTTGGCGAACCAGGATTCGGGGAACGAGCGGGCGACGCCGGAGTTTCGCGGCGTCAGCGAACTCGCCCTCGACGCGAAGGGCCGACTCGCCGTTCCCGCGCGCCATCGGGACGCGATCGTCGCCGCCGGCGAGCGGCGACTCGTGCTGACCGCCGACCCCGATCGCTGCCTGCTCGTCTATCCGCTCGCCGCGTGGGCGCCGATCCAGGCGCGGCTGATGGCGCTCTCGTCGTTCGACGCGCGCATCCGCGGATTGCAGCGACTGCTCGTCGGCCACGCCGACGACGCGGAGCTCGACGCGGCCGGCCGCATCCTCGTGCCGCCGGCGCTGCGCCGCTACGCATCGCTCGACCGCCGCGTCGTGCTGGTCGGTCAGGGCCGCAAGTTCGAGCTGTGGGACGACGCGTCCTGGGCCGCGCGTACCGCGCAGGCGATCGCCTTCGATGCGAACGCGCTGCCGCCCGAACTCGACGGGTTCTCCCTGTGATCCGATGTCCGAGCGCGCCCACACCAGCGTCCTCCTCGACGAGGCGGTCGCCGCCCTCGTGCACGACGCGGACGGCGTCTACGTCGACGCGACCTACGGCCGGGGCGGGCACGCGCGCGCGATCCTCGCGCGGCTCTCCGGCCGCGGCCGGCTCGTGGCGATCGATCGCGACCCCGACGCCGGGCGCGCCGCCGCGGCGATCGCCGATCCGCGCTTCGTCTTCCGCCCGGCGCGGTTCGCCGCGCTCGATCCGGTGCTCGACTCGCTCGCGATCGGACTCGTCGACGGCGCGCTCTTCGACCTGGGCGTCAGCTCGCCGCAGATCGACGCGCCCGAGCGCGGGTTCTCGTTCCGCCACGACGGCCCGCTCGACATGCGGATGGATCCGCGCGAAGGCGAGTCGGCCGCCGCGTTCATCGCCCGCGCATCGCTGCGCGAACTCACCGAGGTGATCCGCGATCATGGTGAAGAACGGCTTGCTCAACCGATTGCAAGAGCGATTGTTGCGGCTCGCGCGGAGCGCCCCGTCGTCACGACGCGCGAGCTGGCCCGGATCGTCGCCGAAGCCGTCGGCCCGCGCACGCGGGGTGATTGGCGTCAGGATCCGGCCACGCGCACGTTCCAGGCTCTTCGGATCGCGGTGAACGACGAGCTCGCCGAGATCGGACGCGCGCTGCCGCGCGCCGTCGCCCGACTGAAACCCGGCGGCCGCCTCGCCGTCATCGCCTTCCATTCGCTCGAGGACCGGATCGTCAAGCGGTTCATCGCGTCGTCGTCCCGACCCTGGGGAGGCGACGAGCGGCTCGCGCGGGTTCCGCTGACCGAGCGGGAGCTGCCGATTCCGCCGCTCGAAGCCGTCGGCCGCGCGATCCGGCCCGGGCCCGACGAGTGCGCCGCCAATCCGAGGGCGCGCAGCGCGACGCTGCGCGTCGCCCGGCGGACCGGCGCGCCGCTCCCCGCCGACTGGCCGGCGGCCCCGGCTCGATGAGGACCGGCGGATGGCGCGCCTGAACCTCGTGCTGGTCGCGATCCTGACCGCGTGCGCGCTTTCGCTGGTCACGTCGCGTCACCAGGCGCGCAAGTTCTTCGTCGAGCTGGAGCGCGAACAGTCGCGCACGCGCGCCGCCGAGATCGAGTACGGCCAGTTGCAGCTCGAGCAGTCGACCTGGTCGATGCCCTCGCGCGTCGAGAAGATCGCCCGCGAACGGCTGTCGATGCGCCTGCCGCCGGGCGGGCGCGTCGAGGTCGTCGCGTTGCCGGCGGAGGGGGCGAGGTGAGCCGCGTGTCCGCGGGCCCGGCCGGGCTCGGGCGCGGCAAGGCGCCCGCGGCGCCGGCGCTGCCGCGGCTGCGCGCCGGGATGCTCTTCGGCGCGATCGGGCTCGCGTTCGCGCTCCTCGCGGGCCGGTCGCTCTACCTGCAGGTCGTCAACAACGACTTCCTGCAGGAGCGCGGTGCCGCGCGCTACTCGCGCGAGCTCGAGCTCCCCGCGCATCGCGGCCGCATCGTCGATCGCAACGGCGAGGTGCTGGCCGTCTCGACGCCGGTCAAGTCGCTCTGGGCGTTCCCCGGCCAGCTCGAGGTCGACGACCGCTCGCTCGACGCGCTCGGCCGCGCTCTGGACGTCCGGCCCACGGCGCTGCGCGCCCGCCTCGCGTCCGCCGACGAATTCGTCTACCTGGCGCGCCACGTGTCGCCGGAGGTCGCCGAGCGCGCGCTCGCGCTGCGGATCAAGGGATTGAACGACGAGACCGCGTTCCGGCGCTACTACCCGGGCGGCGAGGTGACGAGCCACGTGCTGGGATTCACCGGCGACCGCGATGCCGGCCAGGAGGGCGTCGAGCTCGCGCAGCAGGCGTGGCTCGCCGGCCAGCCGGGGAGCCGCCGCGTCATCATCAACCGCCGCGGCGAAGTGGTCGAGGACGTGGCGGCGATCCGCGCGCCGCAGGAAGGGCGCGAGCTCGCGCTCTCGCTCGACACCCGCCTGCAGTACCTCGCCTACCGCGAACTCAAGGCCGCGGTCGAAGCGCACCGCGCGAAGGCCGGCGGCCTGGTCGTCGTCGACGTGCGCACCGGCGAGATCCTCGCGCTCGCCAACTGGCCTTCGTACAACCCGAACGCGCGCGACCGGACCGCGCGCGACCGGATGCGCAACCGCGCGCTGACCGACGTCTTCGAACCGGGGTCGACGCTCAAGCCCTTCACCGTCGCCGCCGCGCTGGACGCGGGCGCGGTCCGGCCGGACACGCTGGTCGCGACCGGGGGCGGCGCCCTGACGATCGGCCCGAACACGATCCACGACGCGCATCCGGCGGGCACGCTGTCGGTCGAACAGGTGATCCAGAAATCGTCGAACGTCGGCGTGGCGAAGATCGCGCTCGGGCTGCCGGCGGAGACGATGTGGCGCGCGCTCGCGGATTCGGGGTTCGGCGCGGCGCCCAGGTCCGGCTTCCCCGGCGAGGTCGCGGGGCGGCTGCGGCCGGCGAAGTCCTGGAAGCCGATCGAACAGGCGACGATCAGCTACGGCCACGGGATCTCGGTGACGCTGCTGCAGCTCGCGCGGGCGTACACGGTGTTCGCGACCGACGGCGAGTTGAAGCCGGTGACGCTGTTCCGCGCCAACGGCGAGGTCGCGGGCCGCCGGGTCGTGCAGCCCGCGACCGCGCGAACGATGCGGCGCATGCTCGAACTCGCGACCCGGCCGGGCGGAACCGCGCCGCGCGCGCAGGTCGCCGGCTACCGCGTCGCGGGGAAGACCGGCACCGCGCACAAGCTCGAGGGCGGCGGCTACACGAACAAGTACGTGAGTTCCTTCGTCGGCTTGGCGCCGGCATCGGACCCGAGGATCGTCGTCGCCGTGATGATCGACGAGCCGTCGGCCGGGCAGTACTACGGCGGGGCGGTCGCGGCGCCGGTGTTCTCGAACGTGACCGGGGCGGCGCTGCGCACGCTGGGCGTGCCCACCGACGCGCCGGTGGACAACGTGATCCTGCCGCCCGACGGCGCCGAGGTCCGCGAGGAAACCTGATGACCGACGCCCCGTTCGACGCGGTCGGCCTGCTCGCGCGGCTGGGCGTCGTGCCCTCCGGTGTCACCTCGGACAGCCGGCGGGTGCGCGCGGGCCACCTGTTCGCCGCCTGGCCCGGCGCCCGCGTCGACGGCCGCGCGTACATCGGCGACGCGATCGCGCGCGGCGCCGGCTCGGTCCTCTGGGAGTCGCGCGGTTTCCGCTGGGATCCGGACTGGCACCTGCCCAACGCCGGCGTCGAACGGCTGGCCCTGCGCGTCGGCCCGGTCGCCGACGCGGTCCACCAGCAGCCGTCCCGATCGATGTGGATGGTCGGCGTCACCGGCACCAACGGCAAGACGACGACGTCGCAGTGGATCGCGCAGGCGCTCGACGCGCTGGGAAGGCGCTGCGGCGTCATCGGCACGCTGGGATCGGGTCTGGTCGGCGCGCTCGAACCGGGCGCGAACACGACGCCGGACGCCGCGCTGTTCCACGAGACACTGGCGCGCTTCCGCGACCAGGGCGCGAAGGCCGTGGCGATGGAGGTGTCGTCGATCGGCCTGGAGCAGGGGCGCGTCAACGGGTCGACGTTCGACGTCGCGGTGTTCACGAACCTCACCCGCGACCATCTCGACTACCACGGGACGATGCAGGCGTACGGCGCAGCGAAGGCGAAGCTGTTCTCGTGGCCCGGCCTCGCGATGTCGGTCGTCAACGCCGACGACGCGTTCGGCCAGAGCCTCGTCGACGCGATCCGCCGGCGCGGCGGTCGCGCGCTGACCTACGGCCTCGCGAACGCCGAGGTCTCGGCGACCGGCGTGTCGATGGGCGCGCGCGGACTCGCACTGCGCGTATCGACCCCCTGGGGGCGCGGCGCCACCGAGACCTCGGTCGTCGGCGCGTTCAACGTGTCCAACCTGCTCGCGACGCTGGGTGTGCTGCTCGCGAGCGACGTCGAGCTCGACACGGCACTCGATGCGCTCGGGCGCCTCGCCCCGCCGCCCGGCCGGATGGAGCGGCACGGCGGCGGCGACCGGCCGCTCGTCGTCGTCGACTACGCCCATACACCGGACGCCCTCGACAAGGTGCTGGAAGCGCTCAGGCCGGCGGTCGCCGCCGGCCGGGAACTCACCTGCGTGTTCGGCTGCGGCGGCGACCGCGACCCGGGCAAGCGACCGGTCATGGGGCGCGTCGCGGCGCTGGCGGCCGACCGGGTGATCGTGACCAGCGACAATCCGCGCGGCGAGGATCCGGCGGTGATCGCAACGGCGGTCGCCAAGGGGATCGTCGAGTCGGGGCGCCGGCGCTGGCTGGTCGAGCTCGATCGCGGCGCGGCGATCCGGGAGGCGCTGTCGTCGGCCAGGGCCGGCGACGTCGTCCTGATCGCCGGCAAGGGTCACGAGACCACCCAGGAGATCGCCGGCGAACGCCGGCCCTGGTCCGACGCCGGCGAGGCCGAAGACGCGCTCGCGGCGTGGAGCGCCCGATGATGGATCTCGCGGGCGCCGCCGCCGCCGTGCACGGCCGGGTCAGCGGCGCGAACGCGCGGTTCACGCGCGTCGTGACCGACTCGCGCGCGGTCGAGCCCGGCGACCTGTTCGTCGCGCTCCACGGCGAACGGTTCGACGGCAACGATTTCGTCGCCGGCGCGTTCGCGCGCGGCGCGGCCGCCGCGATGGTGTCGGAGGGCCGCGGCGGCCACGCGGGGCCGGTGGTCGCGGTGCCCGACACGCTCGCCGCGCTGGGCGAGCTCGCGGCGGCCTGGCGTGCGCGTTTCGATCCGCCGCTCGTCGTCGTCGTCGGCAGCAACGGCAAGACGACCGTCAAGGAGATGGCGGCCGCGATCCTGCGTGCCCGGCACGGCGCCGGCGGCGTCCTCGCGACGCGCGGCAACCTGAACAACGCGATCGGCCTGCCGCTGACGCTGCTGGGCCTGCGCGCGCACCACCGCGCAGCGGTCGTCGAGCTCGGCATGAACCACCGCGGCGAGACCCGCGCGCTCGCGGCGATCGCGCGACCGACGATCGTCGTCGTCAACAACGCGCAGCGCGAGCACCAGGAATTCATGGCGAGCGTCGGTGACGTCGCCGTCGAGCACGCGGACGCGATCGCGGCGCTCGCGCCCGGCGGCGTCGCCGTGCTGAACGCCGACGATGAGTCGCTGCCGGTCTGGCGGCGCGCGGCGGAGCGCGCCGGGGCGCGCGTGCGCACGTTCGGCTGCTCGACCGGCGCCGATGTCCATGGCGTGGCGATGGTGCGGGCGGACGGCAGCGCCGTCGCCATCCGCGCGCCCGAGGGGGCGATCGACGCGGACCTCGCCGCTCCCGGCATGGCGATGGCCCGCAACGCGCTCGCGGCGGCGGCCGCGGCGCTCGCCGCCGGCGCCACGCCCGACGACGTCCGGCGCGGCCTGGCGGCGTTCCGCCCGGTCGGAGGCCGGCTCGCCGCGACGGACGCGCCGTCCGGGGCGCGGGTGATCGACGACACCTACAACGCGAACCCGGATTCGGTGCGCGCGGCGATCGACGTGCTCGCGCGCGCCGGCGGCGTGCGGCGCCTGGTGCTGGGCGACATGGGCGAGGTCGGCGCGCAGGGACCGGCGTTCCACCGCGAGGTCGGCGCCTACGCCCGCGAGCGCGGCATCGACCGGCTGGACGCGGCTGGCGAGCTCGCGCGCCACGCGGTCGAGGCGTTCGGCGCCGGCGCGACGCACCATCCGGGCGTCGAGGCGCTCGCCGCGGCGATCGCCGGTTCGGTCGGGGCCGGGACGACGGTGCTCGTCAAGGGCTCGCGCTTCATGCGGATGGAGCGCGTCGTGGCGGCGCTGCTCGCGGCGGGCGGCGGGGGAGGACGCTGATGCTGCTCTGGCTCGCCGAGGTGCTCGCCCGCGACGTGCGCGCGTTCAACGTCTTCGGGTACCTGACGCTGCGCGCGGTGCTGGCGTGCATGACCGCGCTCGTCATCTCGTTCGTCGTCGGCCCGAGGATGATCGCGTGGCTGACGCGGATGAAGATCGGCCAGTCGGTCCGCGACGACGGGCCGCAGACCCACCTGACCAAGGCCGGCACGCCGACGATGGGCGGAGCGCTCATCATCGTGTCGATCGCGGTGACGACGCTGCTGTGGGGGGACCTCGACAACCGCTTCGTCTGGGTCGTGCTGCTCGTGATCCTGGGGTTCGGCGCGATCGGCTGGGTCGACGACTACCGGAAGGTCGTCCACCGCAATCCCAGGGGACTCTCCGCGCGGCAGAAGTTCCTCGCGCAGTCGGTGCTGGGCTTCCTCGCCGCCGTCTACCTCGCGTTCGCCGTCTCCGCGACCGACAACGCGCATTTCACGCTGTCGCTGCGGCTGTGGGTCGAGAGCGGCTTCAACGCGAGCCTCTCGCCGAAGGCCGACCTGATCGTGCCGTTCTTCAAGACGGTGAGCTACCCGCTCGGCGTGCTGGGCTTCATCGCGCTCACCTGGGCGGTGATCGTCGGCAGCAGCAACGCGGTCAACCTGACCGCCGGGCTCGACGGGCTCGCGAGCATGCCGACCGTCAGGGTCGGCGCCGCGCTCGGCGTCTTCGCGTACGTGAGCGGCAACGCGATCTTCGCGCGCTACCTGCAGTTCACCTACATCCCCGGGGCGGGGGAGCTCGCCGTCGTCTGCGGCGCGATCGCCGGCGCGGGGCTGGGCTTCCTGTGGTTCAACGCCTATCCGGCCGAGGTGTTCATGGGCGACGTCGGCGCGCTGTCGCTGGGCGCGGGACTGGGTGCGATCGCCGTGGTCGTCCGCCAGGAGATCGTTCTGTTCATCATGGGCGGCGTGTTCGTCGTGGAGACGCTGTCGGTGATCGTCCAGGTCGCTTCGTTCAAGCTGACCGGCAGGCGCGTGTTCAGGATGGCGCCGATCCATCATCACTACGAGCTCAAGGGCTGGAAGGAGAACCAGGTCGTGGTCCGGTTCTGGATCATCACCATGCTGCTGGTCCTGTTCGGGCTCTCGACGCTGAAACTGCGATGAGGGACGCGTGACGACGACCGATTACCGCGGCCGCCAGGTCCTCGTCCTCGGGACGGGCCTCACCGGCCTCGCGCTCGCGCGCTGGCTCGTCCGGCGCGGCGCCCGGGTCCGCGCCGCCGACACGCGTGCGGCGCCGCCGAACGCGGCGCGGCTCGCCGCCGAGCTCCCCGACGTACCGCTCGCGACCGGACCGCTCGACGCCTCGACGTTCGCCGGCGTCGAGCTGATCGCGATCAGCCCCGGCGTGCCGCGCGAGCAACCGGCGATCGCGGAAGCGGTCGCCGCCGGCGCCGAGATCGCCGGCGACGTCGAGCTCTTCGCGCGCGAGCTGCCGGCCGGGCAGAAGCTGCTCGCGATCACCGGAACCAACGGCAAGACGACGACGACCGCGCTGACCGGCGAGCTGGTTCGCGCGGCCGGGCTGACGGCGGTCGTCGCCGGCAACATCGGCGTTCCGGTGCTCGACGCGCTGGCGGCGATCGAGGGCGGCGCCCCGTGGCCGGACGCCTTCGTCCTCGAGCTGTCGAGCTTCCAGCTCGAGACGCTGACCAGCCTGGCGCCGACGGCGGCGACCGTGCTCAACGTCACCGCCAAC
Source organism: Burkholderiales bacterium (assembly GCA_020851255.1). Classification (GTDB taxonomy): domain Bacteria; phylum Pseudomonadota; class Gammaproteobacteria; order Burkholderiales; family Casimicrobiaceae; genus VBCG01. Next base: position 11,169 of record JADZDA010000057.1, read on the forward strand.
CACATGGACCGCTACTCGGGGATCGCCGACTACGCGGCGGCCAAGGCGAGGATCTTCAACGGCGCCCGGGTCGCGCTGCTCAACCGCGACGACCCGATCGTGCGGCTGATGCGCCGGCCGGGCCACACGGTGCAGACGTTCGGGGCCTCGGTGCCGATGTCCGAGGAGGAGTGGGGCCTCGTGTCCCGCCCCGACGGCGAGTGGCTCGCGCGCGGCGGCGAGCTGCTGCTGCCGGCCTCCGCGCTCGCCCTCGTCGGGCGCCACAACGCGCTGAACGCGCTCGCCGCGCTCGCGCTGGTCGCGTCGATCGCGCGGATCCGCCAGCCGGTGCTCGACGCGCTGCGCCGCTTCCGCGGCCTGCCGCACCGGATGGAACGCGTCGGGGAGGCGAACGGCGTCGTCTGGGTGAACGACTCGAAGGCGACGACGGTCGCCGCGACCGAGGTCGCGCTGTCGAGCGTCGGCCGGCCGGTCGTGCTGATCGCCGGCGGCGACGGCAAGGGCCAGAGCTTCGCGCCGCTCAAGGGCGTCGTCGACCGCCATTGCCGCGCGGTGCTGCTGATCGGCCGCGACGCGGCCGACGTGTCGCGCGGGATCGCCGGCACGACCGCGCGGGTCGAGCACTGCGGCACGCTCGACGCCGCGGTCGCGCGGGCCCGCGAGATCGCGCGCGACGGCGACGTCGTCCTGCTGTCTCCGGCCTGCGCGAGCCTCGACCAGTTCGCCGACTACGAGGCGCGCGGCGAGCGCTACGCGGCCCGGGTCCGCTCGTTCGCGCGGGAGGAGCCGCATGCGTAACCGCGCCGGCGAGATCGCCGCGCTGCGTCCCGGCGCGTACACCGGCCTCGCCGGCGCGCCGGCCTCCGCGCGCGCGATGCTCGCGTTCGACACCTCGCTCGCCTGGGCCGCGCTGCTCCTGCTCGCGATCGGGCTGGTGATGGTCTACTCGGCGTCGATCGCGATGGCCGAGTCGGCGGCGCACACCGGCCACCGCGCGTGGTATGGCCTCGCGCGGCACGGCGCGTTCGTCAGCCTCGGGCTGGGGATCGGCTGCATCGCCTGGCAGATCCCGATCAAGGGCTGGCAGCGACTCGCGCCGTGGCTGTTCCTCGCCGGCATCGCGCTGCTCGCGCTCGTGCTCGTCCCCGGCATCGGCAAGAGCGTCAACGGTTCGCGCCGGTGGCTGCCGCTCGGCGTGGTCAACGTGCAGCCCTCGGAGCTCATGAAGCTCGCGGTCATCCTCTACGCGGCGAGCTACGCGGTGCGCAAGGCCGCGTTCCTGCACGCGCGCCAGCCGCTGAAGCAGACGCTGATGCGCGGGTTCGCGCCGCTGTTCGCGACGATGGTCGCCATCGGCGCGCTGCTCCTGCTGGAGCCGGACTTCGGCGCGTTCGTGGTGATCCTCGCGATCGGCTTCTCGATCCTGTTCCTCGGCGGACTCGACTGGCGCCTGTTCGCCGGACTGGCGGCGCTGCTGCCGTTCGCGCTGTCGGCGATCGTCGTCGCGGCCCCGTACCGGCTGCAGCGGCTCACGGCCTTCCTCGATCCGTGGTCGGACCCGCTGGGCAAGGGCTACCAGCTCTCGCACGCGCTGATCGCGTTCGGCCGCGGCGAGATCCTCGGCGTCGGGCTGGGCGCGAGCGTCGAGAAGCTCCTCTACCTCCCGGAGGCCCACACCGACTTCCTGCTCGCGGTGATCGCCGAGGAGCTGGGCTTCGCCGGCGTGGCGGTGGTCCTGGCGCTCTTCGGCTGGCTCCTGTTCCGCGCGTGGTCGATCGGCCGCCAGGCGGCGCGGCTCGAGCGGCCGTTCGCCGCGCTGGTCGCGCAGGGGATCGGCGTGTGGATCGGCTTCCAGGCGTTCATCAACATGGGCGTCAACATGGGTGTGCTGCCCACCAAGGGACTCACGCTGCCGCTGCTGTCGTTCGGCGGCTCGGGCATCGTCGCGAACTGCGTCGCGATCGCCATCCTGCTGCGCGTCGACTTCGAGAACCGCCGCCTGCTGCGCGGCTACCCGGTCTGATGAACGCGACGGCGACCGCTCCCCTGGTGATGATCACGACCGGCGGCACCGGCGGGCACGTGTTCCCCGGACTCGCGGTCGCGGCGAAGCTCGTCGCGCGCGGGGCGAGAGTGTTCTGGCTGGGCACGCGCGAGGGCATCGAAGCCGAGCTCGTGCCGCGGCACGGCGTCGACTTCGAGGCGATCCCGTTCCGCGGCGTGCGCGGCAAGGGACTGGCGACGCTCGTCGCGGGGCCGTTCGCGCTGGCCGCCGCCTGCTGGCGGAGCCTCGCGGTGATCCGGCGGCGCGCACCCGACGTCGTGCTGGGACTGGGCGGCTTCGCGTCGTTCCCCGGTGCGCTCATGGCGGTGGCGAGCGGCCGGCCGCTCGCGGTTCACGACTCGAACGCGGTGGCGGGGCTCGCCAACCGGATCCTGGCCTGGGGCGCCGACCGCGTGCTGCTGGGGTTTCCCGATGCGCTGCGCGGACGGCACGCGAACATCGTCGAATGGACGGGCAATCCGCTGCGCGACGCGATCGCCGGCGTCGCCCCGCCCGAGCAGCGCTACGCGGGGCGCAGCGGACCCTTGCGCCTGCTCGTCGTCGGAGGGAGCCTGGGCGCGCAGGGCCTCAACGACCGCGTGCCCGCGGCGCTCGCCGAGCTGCCGGCGGCGGCGCGTCCGATCGTCGTCCATCAGGCGGGCGCGAAACACATCGACGGGCTGGTCGCCGCCTACCGGAAGGCCGGCGTCGACGCCGAGTGCGTCGCGTTCATCGACGACATGGCGGCGCGCTACGCGTGGGCGGACTTCGCGATCGCGCGCGGCGGAGCGCTGACGGTGAGCGAGCTCGCCGCGGTCGGCCTGGGCGCGCTGATCGTTCCGCTGCCCGGCGCGATCGCCGACGAGCAGACGGCCAACGCCGAGCTGCTGGTGCAGGCGGGCGCGGCCGCGCGCATCGCCCAGGACGCGCTTTCGCCGCGGACGCTCGCGTCGTTCCTCGCCGGACTCGACCGGCCGAAGGCGCTCGCGATGGCGCGCGCCGCACGCACGGTGGGACGCACCGACGCGGCGGACCGGGTCGCCGGCGCCTGCCTGGCCCTCGCCGCGAAGCGCGCGGAACGCGGAGGCGCGCGATGAAGCGCCGCGTCCGGCGCATCCATTTCGTCGGCATCGGCGGCGCCGGCATGAGCGGCATCGCCGAAGTCCTCGCGAACCAGGGCTACCAGGTGTCGGGCTCCGATCTCGCGGAGAGTCCGGTCACGCGGCGCCTCGCCTCGCTGGGCGTGCGCGTCGACACGGGCCACTCCGCCGCGAACGTCGAGGGCACCGACGTCGTCGTCGTGTCGACGGCGGTCCGTCCGGACAATCCCGAAGTCGCCGCGGCGCGCGCGCGCGGCGTGCCGGTCGTGCCGCGGGCGCTGATGCTCGCCGAACTGATGCGCTTCAAGCAGGGTATCGCGGTCGCCGGCACCCACGGCAAGACGACGACGACGAGCCTGGTCGCCTCGGTGCTCGCCGAGGGCGGGCTCGATCCGACGTTCGTGATCGGCGGGCGGCTGCTCGCGGCGGGCGCGAACGCGCGGCTGGGCACCGGCGAGTACCTGGTCGCCGAGGCCGACGAGTCCGACGCGTCGTTCCTGGTGCTGGCGCCGACGCTCGCCGTGGTCACGAACATCGACGAAGACCACATGGAGACCTACGGCCACGACGTCGCGCGGCTGCAGAGGGCGTTCGTCGACTTCGTCCAGCGGCTGCCGTTCTGGGGCGTCGCCGTCCTGTGCGTCGACGACGACCATGTCCGCGCCATCCTCCCCTCGGTGGTCAAGCCGGTGGTCACCTACGGCCTCTCGCCGGACGCGAACCTGCGCGCGATCGACGTCGCGCCCGGCGGCGGGCGGATGCGCTTCGTCGCGAGGCAGGGCCGCGCCGCGGACCTCGCCGTCGATCTCGCGCTCGCCGGCGTGCACAACGTGCGCAACGCGCTCGCGGCGATCGCCGTGGGCCGCGAGCTCGGGGTCGCGGACGCGGCCATCGCCCGCGCGCTCGCCGAGTTCAAGGGCGTCGGTCGGCGCTTCCAGCGGCACGGCGCGATCGCGATCCGCGGGGGCGGTCGCTACGAGCTCATCGACGACTACGGCCACCACCCGGCGGAGATCGCCGCGGTGATCGAGGCCGCCCGAGGCGGATTCCCGGGCCGGCGGCTCGTGCTCGCGTTCCAGCCGCACCGCTACACGCGCACGCGCGATCTCTTCGAGGACTTCGCGCGCGTGCTCTCGACGGTCGACGCGCTCGTGCTGACCGATGTCTATCCGGCCGGCGAGGCGCCGATCGTCGCCGCCGACGGACGCGCGCTCGCGCGCGCGGTGCGCGTGGCGGGCAAGGTGGAACCGGTGTTCGTCGAGGACGTCGGATCGGTCGGCGCCGCGCTGCGCGGGATCGTGCGCGACGGCGACGTCGTGCTGACGATGGGGGCCGGGTCGATCGGGCAGGTCGCCCGCGAACTCTCGGCGGCCGCATGATCGCGACGGTCCCTCCCGGCTTCTCGGGCCTGCGCGGCGAGCTGAGGCGCGACGTGCCGCTCGCGCGCTACACGACCTGGCGTGCCGGAGGGCCGGCCGATCTCCTGTTCCAACCGGCCGACCGCGACGACCTCGCGACGTTCGTCCGGCAGCTCCCGGTCACGATGCCGCTCGCCGTGCTGGGCCTGGGCAGCAACACGCTGGTGCGCGACGGCGGCGTGCGCGGCGCGGTCGTCGTCATGCACGACCCCGGCGCGGCGCTCGCCGTCTCCGACGGCCTCGTCTACGCCGAGGCCGGACTCGCGAGCCCCAAGGTCGCGCGCATGGCCGCGCGGCTGGGCTGCGAGGGCGCCGAGTTCCTGGCCGGCATCCCCGGCACCGTCGGCGGCGCGCTCGCGATGAACGCCGGTTGCTACGGCGGCGAGACCTGGAACCACGTCGCGCGCGTCGAGGTGCTGCACCGTGACGGCGGCTTCGAGGTGCGCACGCCGGCCGACTACGCGATCGGATACCGGAGCGTCCGGCGCGCCGACGGTTCGCCGACGGACGGCATCTACACGGCGGCCTGGTTCCGCTTCGCGCCGGGTGACGCCGCGCGGGCGCGGGCGCGCATCAAGGATCTGCTCGCGCGGCGCATCGCCACGCAGCCGCTGTCGATGCCCAACGCCGGCAGCGTGTTCCGCAATCCGCCCGGCGACCACGCGGCCCGGCTGATCGAGGCCGCGGGGCTCAAGGGCG
>JADZDA010000058.1 GCA_020851255.1 Burkholderiales bacterium
GGGCGAAATTCGAGTCTGACCCCATTTAACTCAAGTCTGTGGGCGGGCGAAATTCGAGTCTGACCCCATTTAACTCAAGTCTGACCCCAATTAACCGCCAACCAAGCGGGAATTCGAGTCTGACCCCATTTATTCCGGTCCGACCCCGATTGACCCGACAGGGGGCTGGCGGCCGCGGCCGCGCTTCCTATAATGAAAGGGTTCCCTGCCGTGTGATTCGTCCGCGCGGCCGGCCTACCCGCCGGCCGCGCAGGGCGTCTTGCCCCGCGAGCCGGGCCACAGGAACGCTGCGCCCGCCCCGGTCTACGTGATCCCCAACGACTTCATCCAGACGCTGCTCGACCGCGTCGACATCGTCGAAGTCGTCGACCGCTACGTTCCGCTCAAGAAGGCGGGCGCCAACTGGGTCGCCTGCTGCCCGTTCCACGGCGAGAAGACCCCGTCGTTCACCGTCTCGCCGACCAAGCAGTTCTATCACTGCTTCGGCTGCGGCGCGCACGGCACCGCGATCGGCTTCCTGATGGAGCACGCGGGCAAGACGTTCCCCGACGCGGTCGATGAACTCGCGCGCGACGCCGGGCTCACGGTGCCGCGCGTCGAGCGTCCCGGCGAGCGCGAGGAACGCCAGTTCCACGACGACCTCTCGCAGCGTCTGGCGACGGCCGAGAAGTTCTACCGTGCGCGCCTGAAGGAATCGCCGCGCGCGATCGAGTACCTGAAGAACCGCGGCCTCACCGGCGCGATCGCAGCGCGCTTCGGCATCGGCTACGCGCCCGACGAATGGACGGCGCTCGAACACGCGTTCCCCGACTACCAGGACGCCGGGCTCGAGACCGCCGGGCTGGTCGTCAAGGGCGACGCCGGCAAGCGCTACGACCGCTTCCGCGACCGCGTGATGTTCCCGATCCACGACAGCCGCGGCCGTATCGTCGGCTTCGGCGGCCGCGTGCTGGACAAGGGCGAGCCCAAGTACCTCAACTCGCCGGAGACGCCGCTCTTCTCCAAGGGCCGCGAGCTCTACGGCCTGTGGCTCGCGCGCAACGCGATCCGCGACGCCGACCGCGTCGTGGTCGTCGAGGGTTACATGGACGTCGTCGCGCTCGCCCAGCACGGCGTCGAGTACGCGGTCGCGACGCTGGGGACCGCGACCACGCCGGTGCACGCGCAGAAGCTCTTCCGCCTCACCGACAACGTCGTGTTCTGCTTCGACGGCGACGCGGCCGGCCGCAAGGCCGCGTGGCGCGCGCTGGAGAACGCGCTGCCGATCCTCGCCGACGGCAAGAACCCGCGGTTCCTGTTCCTGCCCGACGGCGAGGATCCGGACGATTTCATCCGCCGGCGCGGCAAGGCCGCGTTCGAGGAGGCGCTCTCCGGCGCGACGCCGCTGTCGGATTTCCTGGTCGCCGAACTCTCGGTGCGCCACCCGCCGGACAGCGACGAGGGCCGCGCGGCGCTGGTCGCCGCGGCCCGGCCGCTGGTGAGCCAGATCGGCGCGCCGGTGCTCGCCGCGCTGATCACGAGGCGCCTCGCCGAGATCGCCGGTCTCACCGAGGCCCAGATCGCCCCGATCGTGCAGGCGCCGCTCGCGCCGCGCGGACGCGACGGGTCGCGCGATCCCCGGCGCGAGCCGTCCCGCGGCGGCCCGGTCGCGGACGATCGCTCGGGCTGGTCGGCGCCCGGCTACGTGTCCGACGACCTCGACGCCGGGCGTGCGGAACCGGCGTTCCGGCCGCGCAGCACCGGTCGATGGCCGGTGCGCCGGGCGCCTTCGCTCGCCCGGCAACTCCTTCAGGCGGTGCTGCTCAAACCCTCGCTCGTGCGCGAAATCGACATTCCCGCGACCGGGGAGACCACGCCCGACGCGGCGGCGCTCGCAGCGGTGGTCGACCAGAGCGCGCGCTCCGATGTCGCGCCGACCACGGCCGGGCTGCTCCAGGCGTTCGCCGGCACCGAATTCGAGGGTGCGCTCGCGGCGGCCGTCGCCTCGGCCGAGGAACACGCGATCACGCCGGAACTCGCCGAGTCGCAGTTGCGCGAGGGCGTGGCCCGGTTCCGAGAGCAGGACGAGCAGCGACGCATCGCCGCGCTGCTCGCCCTGCCCCTCGACCAGCTCACCCCCGAGCAGCGCGACCTGATCGCGCGCCGGCTGGGATCGGGCCGAGTCGCCACCCGGACGACCGACCCGTGACCGGCGGCCGCGTTGGCCCGCCTCGGCCCCGGACCGGACCCCGGCAAAGGGGGCATTCGATGCTAAAATTTGAAGTTTTCCCGCGCCGCCCCCAGATCCCGGGGTCCGCGCACCGCCGCCCCGGCCCGCCCCCGGGTCGATGACGCCGAGGAAGCCCATGGCCAAGAAGCCCGCCCGCAAGTCGTCCGCCAAGCCGAAGTCCAAGTCCGCCGGAAAGGCGAAAAAGCCGGCGGCCAGGAAGCCGGCCGCCCGACCCTCGGCGAAACGGCCGGCCAAGCCGGTGGCGCACAAGTCCGCCCCCAAGGCATCCGCGAACAAGAAGTCCCCGGCCAAGCCGGCGCCGAAGACGGCCCCGAAACCGGCGGCGAAGAAGCTCGCCGCGGTCCCGGCCAAGGTGGCGCACGGCCATCCCCCGAAGTCGGTGCCGAAGGCGCCCCCGGGCCCTGCGTCGAAGTCGGCTGCGGCCCCCGCGGCGAAGTCGGCCGCGACCCCCGCGCCGAAGGGCGGCGCCAAGCTCACGCTCGTCCCCAAGCCGGTCCCCGGGGCGAAGCCCGCCCCGGCGGCCAGACCCGGCCAGGCGACGGCACAGGTCAAGGCCGGCGCGCCGGCCGCGGCACCGGCTCCCGGCGCGAAGCCCGCGCAACCGGTCAAGGTCGACCAGAAAGCCGCGGCGAAGGCCGCCGGCGAGATCGCCGCGAAGCTCGCCGCCGCGCGCACCGACGCGAGCGGCAAGAAGGGGCGCAACGGCAAGCAGTCCGACGTGCCGCCGCGCGAGCTGACGCCGGCCGACATTGAGGCCCGCAAGCGGCGCCTGAAGAGCCTGATCGTCCTGGGCAAGGAGCGCGGCTACCTCACCTACGCCGAGATCAACGACCACCTGCCGGACGAGCTGGTCGACGCCGAGCAGATCGAGGGCGTGATCTCGAGGATCGGCGACATGGGCAGCCAGGTCTTCGACCACGCGCCCGACGCCGACACGCTGCTGATGGCCGAGGCCGCGCCGGCCGCGCCGACCGAGGACGTCGAGGAAGAGGCCGAAGCCGCCGCGAGCACGCTCGATTCCGAGTTCGGCCGCACGACCGATCCGGTCCGCATGTACATGCGCGAAATGGGCTCGGTCGAGCTCCTCACCCGCGAGGGCGAGATCGAGATCGCCAAGCGGATCGAGGACGGCCTGAAGCACATGATCATGGCGATCTCGGCCTGCCCGATGACCGTGGGCCAGATCCTCGAGCTCGCCGACAAGATCGCCAAGGACGAGCTCAAGATCGACGACGTCGTCGACGGATTGCTCGACTTCCAGGAGGAGATCGACCCCAAGGCGGTCGAGGCCTCCGACGAGGCGGAGGAGGACGAGGACGAGGACGAGGGCGACGCCGGAGCGATCCAGGCGCAGAACCTCGAACGGCTCAAGGTCGCCTCGCTCGAGCGCTTCAACACGATCCGCCGCCACCACATCAAGATGCTGTCGGTGATCCAGAAGGAAGGCCACAAGGCGCCCAAGTCGCTCGACTACCAGAAGAAGATCTCCGGCGAGCTGATGCAGATCCGCTTCTCGGCGCGGATGGTCGAGAAGCTGTGCGACATCGTCCGCTCCGAGGTCGACAACATCCGCCAGCACGAGCGCAAGATCCAGGACCTCGTCGTCAACAAGGGCGGCATGCCGCGGCCCGAGTTCATCAAGAACTTCCCCGGCCACGAGACCTCGATCCGCTGGATCGACCGCGAGATCGCGGCGAGCCACGGCTACAGCGAGCAGCTCTCGCGCTACCGCCAGGCGATCGTCGAGCAGCAGCAGAAGCTCGTCGACCTGCAGACGCGCGTGATGATCCCGCTGAAGGAGCTCAAGGACATCAACAAGCAGATGTCCACCGGCGAGGCGAAGGCGCGCAAGGCCAAGCGCGAGATGACC
>JADZDA010000059.1 GCA_020851255.1 Burkholderiales bacterium
CAGGTGGAAGGCGCCCGAGGCGATGAACAGGATGTGGTCGGTGCGGATCGTGCCGTACTTGGTCGCGACCGACGTGCCCTCGACCAGCGGCAGCAGGTCGCGCTGGACGCCCTGGCGCGAGACGTCGGCGCCGTGCATGTCCGAGCGCGACGCGATCTTGTCGATCTCGTCCAGGAACACGATGCCGTTCTGCTCGACCGCCGCGAGCGCGCGCGCCTTGATGTCGTCGTCGCTGACGAGCTTCGCCGCCTCCTCGTCGATCAGGAGCTTCAGCGCGTCGGCGACACGCAGCTTCTGGACCTTGCGCCGCTGGCCGCCGATCTGCTGGAACATGCCCTGGATCTGGCTCGTCAGGTCCTCCATCCCGGGTGGCGCCATGATCTCGAACGACGGCGGCGCGGCGGCGACCTCGATGTCGATCTCCTTGTCGTCGAGCCGGCCTTCACGCAGCATCTTGCGGAACTTCTGACGCGTCGCCGAATCGGCCGGCTGCATGTCGTGGAAGTTCACCTCGCGCGCCGGCGGCAGGAGCACGTCGAGTACGCGCTCCTCGGCGACGTCGGCGGCGCGGTCGCGGACCTTGCGCGACTCCGACTCGCGCATCTGCTTCACGGCGGCCTCGACGAGGTCGCGCACGATCGTGTCGACGTCGCGCCCGTCGTAACCGACCTCGGTGAACTTGGTCGCCTCGACCTTGACGAACGGCGCGTCGGCGAGACGGGCGAGCCGGCGCGCGATCTCCGTCTTCCCGACGCCGGTGGGGCCGATCATCAGGATGTTCTTGGGCGTGATCTCGGTGCGCAGCGGCTCCGGCACCTGCTGGCGGCGCCACCGGTTGCGCAGCGCGATGGCGACCGCGCGCTTCGCCTCGTGCTGGCCGACGATGTGCTTGTCGAGCTCGGAGACGATCTCCTGCGGGGTCATCGACGACATGGCGGGGCGGGCGGGCGTGTCTCGGCCGGCGCGAAAGCGTCCTGCCGGAACTCGATTGTACCGTGCGGCCGGGCGCGGGCCGCCCGTGTGATTGGCGCGGGAGCGGCGCATCGCCTATCATGACGCTCCATGCCGCGCTCCCGCACGACCGAACCGGTGCCCCGCGCGCGGCGACTCGCGGCGCTGACACTCGCGTTCGTCACGGCGATCGTCGCTGGATGCGGGACGTCTGGCAATCGCGGCCACGGCATTCCGGTGCGCGAACCCGAGCCCGGCGAGAAAGGTCCGGCGCCGGGCGTCGAGGCGGTGCTCGCGCCGGTCGGCGGCAGCGCGGCGCAGGGAAGCGCGAAGTTCCTGACCCGCGGCGACGGGGTGACCGCGCTGGTCGCCGTCAACAACCTGATGCCCGGGCCGTATCGTGTCGCGATCCACGAACGCGGCAATTGCAGCTCGCCCAACGGATTCTCCGCCGGCAAGCCCTGGGCGCCGCCGGGCTCGGCACGCGCGGCCGCCGACCTGCTGCCCGAGATCGCGATCGGCCCCAACGGCAACGGCCAGATGACGGCGATCGTCCGGGGCCTGAAGATCTCCGGCGCCGGGAGCCTCGAAGGACGCTCCGTGGTCGTGCACGCGGGACCGACGGTGGACGCGAACGTCGTGCCCGACCGCCCGAATCGCATCGTGCTGTGCGGCGTGATCGGCCCGGTCCGGTCGTTCCGCGACGCGATCAACTTCCTCTGACCGCCCAAGCCCGAGTCCATCATGGGATTCCTCGCCGACCGCAAGATCATGATCACCGGCGTGCTGTCGAACCGTTCGATCGCCTACGGCGTCGCGCGCGCCTGCCACCGCGAGGGCGCGACGCTCGCGTTCACCTACGTCAACGACGATCTCCGGGACCGCGTGACCAGGCTCGCCTCGGAGTTCGGCCCGTGCCCGGTGCTTCCCTGCGACGTCGCGCACGACGAGCAGATCGACGGCCTGTTCGACACGCTCGGCCGCGAATGGGGCGTGCTCGACGGGTTGCTGCATTCGATCGCCTACGCGCCGCGCGAGGCGCTCGCCGGCGATTTCCTCGACAGTCTCTCGCGGCACGCGTTCGCGACGGCGCACGACATCTCGAGCTACAGCTTCGCCGCGCTCGCCAAGGGCGCGCGGCCGCTGATGCGCGGGCGCAAGGCATCGGTCCTGACGCTCACCTACCTGGGCGCGGTGCGGTCGGTGCCCAACTACAACGTGATGGGGCTCGCCAAGGCGAGCCTCGAGTCGGTGGTCCGCTATCTCGCCGCATCGCTGGGACCCGAGGGCATCCGCGCGAACGGGATCTCCGCGGGTCCGATCAAGACGCTCGCCGCCGCCGGCATCGGCAACTTCAGCAAGCTGCTGTCGCGCTTCGAGGCGACCGCGCCGCTGCGCCACGGCGTCACCATCGACGAGGTCGGCAATGTCGCCGCGTTCCTGATGTCCGATCTGGCGAGCGGCATCACCGGCGAGATCACCTACGTCGACGCCGGATACTCGACCGTCGCGGTGGCCGGCGAGACCTGATCGACGCGCCGATGCGCGATCGCGCGCCAGCGGCTGGCCTCGGGGAGGGCCACTCATGACCGCCCGCGTCTACGACGCGGTCGTCGTCGGCGGCGGCCACAACGGGCTGGTCTGCGCGGCCTATCTCGCCGCGGCCGGGCTTTCGGTGTGCGTCTGCGAGCGGCGCCAGGTCGTCGGCGGCGCGGCGGTCACCGAGGAATTCCACCCCGGTTTCCGCAATTCGACGGCGAGTTACACGGTGAGCCTGCTCGATCCGCAGGTGATCCGCGATCTCGCTCTCGCCGGACACGGGCTGCGCGTGGTCGAGCGGCCGTACTCGAATTTCCTGCCGCTGTCCGACCGGACCGGCGATTTCCTGCGTGTCGGCGGCGGCCTCGAGGCGACGCAACGGGAGGTCGCGAAGTTCTCGCGTCGCGACGCCGATGCGCTGCCCGCGTACTACACGATGCTCGACCGCGTCGCCGACGTGCTGCGCGAACTGCTCGCGCGCACGCCGCCGGACGTCGCCGATCCGGACCGTCGCGACGTCGGCGGTCTGATCGACGCGTGGAAGACGCTGCGCGCGTTCCGCACGCTCTCGCTCGCCGAGCGGCGCGACGTCGTCGACCTCTTCACCAAGAGCGCCGGCGAGATCCTCGACCGGCGATTCGAGTCCGATCCGATCAAGGCCGCGTTCGGATTCGACGCGGTCGTCGGCAATTTCGCGAGTCCCTACGCGGCGGGGTCCGCGTACGTGCTGCTGCATCACGTGTTCGGCGAGGTGAACGGCAAGCGCGGCCAGTGGGGCCATGCGATCGGTGGCATGGGCGCGATCACGCAGGCGATGGCCGCCGAGTGCCGCGCGCGCGGCGTCGAGATCCGCACCGGACGCGCGGTCGAGCGCGTGATCGTCAAGGCGGGGCGGGCCTGCGGCGTGGAGCTGGACGGTGGCGACGTGGTCGAGGCGAAGCGCGTCGTCGCCAACGTCAACCCGAGGCTCCTGTTCACCCGGCTGGTCGACGCCGCGCACGTCGATGCCGACTTCCTGGCGCGGATGCGGGCGTATCGCTGCGGATCGGGCACGTTCCGGATGAACGTCGCGCTCGACCGCCTGCCCGACTTCGCGTGCCTGCCCGGCTCGCAGCGCTCGCCGCACCACTCGAGCGGCATCGTCGTCGCTCCATCGCTCGCGTACATGGAGCGCGCGTTCTTCGACGCGAAGACGGGCGGCTGGTCGGCCGATCCGATCGTCGAGGTGCTGATCCCTTCGACCGTCGACGATTCCCTCGCGCCGCCGGGCCGGCACGTCGCGAGCCTCTTCTGCCAGCACGTGCACCCGGACGTCGGCTCGGTGCGGCCGGGCACCGGCTGGGACGATCATCGCGACGCGGTCGCCGACCGGATGATCGCCACCGTCGACCGGATGGCGCCGGGATTCGCCGCGAGCGTCGTCGGCCGGCGCGCGCTCACGCCGCTGGACCTCGAGCGCGAGTTCGGGTTGGTCGGCGGCGACATCTTCCACGGCGCGCTCGCGCTCGACCAGCTCTACGCGACGCGCCCGGCGCTGGGCGCGGCGAGCTACCGGATGCCGGTGCGCGGGCTATACCTGTGCGGTTCCGGCGCCCACCCCGGGGGAGGGGTCACCGGTATACCGGGGCGCAACGCCGCGCGGGAGGTCGTGCGCGATGCGAGGCGCGGGCGGTAGCGGATCCCGGGAACTCGGGGTCAGGAAATTGGGGTCAGGAAATTGGGGTCAGACTCGAATTTCGGTGTCACCGAAATTCGAGTCTGACCCCAATTTCCTGACCCCAATTTCCAAAATAGGCGAAGCCCGCCGATAAGCCGGGTTCTGTGACAGGCGCTTGCGCGCCCCGACCGTCATTCCTCTAGGCCCACCGTTGCCAGTGGGCTCGAGCCACCTACCCGCGGACTAAGCGAGCAGCCTGTGTTGCCAACAGCGCGTCCGCTGCTTGGTGTTGCTCCGGATGGAGGTTGCCGCGTTTCACCCGCCCCCGTGTGACCGGGGACGACTCGTCTCTGTGGCCCTGTTCCTCGCCTTGACCGCGGCGGCGAAGCCGCGGCTGCTGCGGCCGGGCGTTACCCGGCATCCTGCTCTCTGGAGCCCGGACTTTCCTCTCCCCCCGGCCTCGACGGACGGGGGCAGCGACGGTCTGACGGACTTCGGACGCCTAGGATAGCACCCGGGTTCCCCGACGCCGGCCGCCGGTCCGCCGGCCCTCTTCCGGACCGCGGGACGTGCCGATAGGCAGGTCCGACCGATGCGCGGGATCGCCCCGACCCGTGCGCGGGGCGCGCCGGGAGGTGTCCATGCGCGACGACGTCGCCGAATCCGTCAAGCGGACCGGACTGATCCTGTCCGGTGGCGGCGCGCGCGCGGCCTATCAGGTCGGCGTCCTTCGGGCGGTGGCCGAAGTCTCGCGGGGCGACGGCCGGTTTCCGTTTCCCATCGTCTGCGGCACCTCGGCCGGCGCGATCAACGCCGCGGCGCTCGCCGCCGGCGCCGACGACCTGCGGCTCGCGGTGCGCCAGTTGCTCGCGGTGTGGCGCAACTTCCGCGTTCGCGACGTCTACCGCGCCGACGCGTGGGGCATCGCCCGCACCGGCGCCCGCTGGGTGGCGACGATGATGGCCGGCGGCCTCGGCCGCCACAATCCGCAGTCGCTGCTCGACAACCGCCCGTTGCGCGCTTTGCTCGAATCCCGGGTCGCGCTCGACCGCGTGCGCGCCCACATCGCGTCCGGCCGGCTCTACGCGCTCGCGATCAACGCGACCGGCTACACGTCCGGGCAGTCGGTGACCTTCTTCGAGGCGCAGCCCGGCGTCGAGCGCTGGGAGCGCGCGCGGCGCGTGGGCGTGCCCGCGCGGATCGATTTCGATCACCTGATGGCGTCGTCGGCGATTCCGTTCGCCTTCCCGGCGGTACGGCTGCATCACGAATACTACGGCGACGGGTCTATGCGCCAGATCGCCCCGGTGAGTCCGGCGCTGCACCGGGGCGCCGACCGCGTGCTGGTGATCGCCGTGGGCCGGGTCGCGCGCGCGTCGACGCTGCGCGAGCCGGTCGAGCAGTACCCGTCGCTCGCGCAGATCGGCGGGCCCGTGCTCTCGTCGATCTTCCTGGACCGCCGCGAGGTCGACCTCGAGCGGCTCGCCCGGATCAACCGGACACTCGCCGTCATGCCGCCCGATCTGCGCGCCGCCCACGCGATCGGCTTGAGGCCCATCGAGACGCTGGTGATCGCGCCTTCCGAGGACATCGACGCGATCGCGGCGCGTCATGCCCACCGGCTGCCGCGCACGCTGCGCCTGTTCCTGGGCGGCATCGGCGCGACCCGGCGCAGCGGCGCGAATCTCCTGTCGTACCTGCTGTTCGACCGCGGTTACTGCCGCGCGCTGATCCGGCTGGGCTACAAGGACGCGATGGCCCGGCGCGACGAACTCGCCCGCTTCGTGAGCGGCCAGCCGAATCCGGCGTTGATGATGGGAGGTGTCTGACCCCCCGATGCGACCCGCCGCCGCTTGCCCCCCGGGGGGGGGGGCCGCGCCCGGGACGGCCCGGCGCGCGGGCTTCAGCCGGCGGCGAGCCGCCAGCGGACGGTTTCGCCGGCGCGCAGCGGCACGATCGTCTCGGCGCCGTACGCGTACTCGGCCGGCACGGTCCAGGGTTCGCGCACGAGCGTCACGCGCTCCTCGTGCGGCGCGAGGCCGTAGAAGCGCGCGCCGTGCAGGCTCGCGAAGCCTTCGAGCCGGTCGAGTGCACCGGCGTCCTCGAACGCTTCGGCGTAGAGCTCCAGCGCGAGCGGCGCGGAGTAACAGCCGGCGCAGCCGCAGGCGTGCTCCTTGGCGTGCCGCGCGTGCGGTGCGCTGTCGGTGCCGAGGAAGAACTTCGGGTTGCCGGACGTGGCCGCGGCGACCAGCGCGCGACGGTGCGCCTCGCGCTTGAGGATCGGCAGGCAGTACAGATGCGGCCGCACGCCGCCGACCAGCATCGCGTTGCGCGACCACAGGAGGTGCTGCGGCGTGATCGTCGCGGCGACGTTCGCGCCGGCCGCCTCGACGAATTGCGCCGCCTCGCGCGTGGTGATGTGCTCGACGACGATGCGCAGCGCCGGATGGTCGCGGACCAGCCGGGCGAGAGAGCGGTCGATGAAGACGCGTTCGCGGTCGTAGATGTCGACGTCGGCATCCGTCACCTCGCCGTGCAGCGAGAGCACGAGACCGTGCTTCTCGATCGCCGCGATCGCCGGCTCGGCGCGATCGAGCGACGTGACGCCGGAATCGGAGTTCGTCGTCGCGCCGGCCGGATAGACCTTCGCCGCGACGACGAAGCCCGACGCCCTGGCGCGCGCGATCTCGTCGGCGGCGGTGTGGTCGGTCAGGTAGAGCGTCATCAGCGGCTCGAACCGGGCGCCGGGGGGCAGCGCCGCGAGGATCCGCGCGCGATACGCCCCCGCCGCGCCGACGGTCACGACCGGGGGCCGGAGGTTGGGCATGACGATCGCCCGGCCGAACGTCTTCGCGGTCGCGGGCAGGACGGCCGCCAGCGCCGGGCCGTCCCGCAGGTGCAGGTGCCAGTCGTCGGGCCGGCGCAGGACCAGCCGGTCGGGGTGGGCGGGGAGTGGCATGGAAAGTCCTTGAATTTGCAGGATTATACGCTCCGGCCCCGCCGCGCGTCCGGCGCCGGGCATTCCGGTCGCTTGCATCGGCCCGGGAACGCTATAATCGCCCGTTTAATCGCAGTCGCGCCCGCTCGATCCCGCGCGAGCCCGGCAACGCACCCAGGACGGAAATCCAGCATGGCAGGCAAGACCGCAACCGCCGTCAAGAAGGTCCGCGAGCTCGGCGAGGAGGACGTCCTCAAGGCGTCCGAGAAGGACTACATGAACGAGGGGCAACTCGCGTTCTTCAAGAAGCGCCTCGTCGAATTGCGCGACCAGTTGCTGCAGAACGCCGACGACACCGGCGAGCACCTGCGGGAGAACGAGATCACGACCGACCCCTCCGACCGGGCGACGCTCGAGGAGGAATACACGCTCGAACTGCGCACGCGCGACCGGGAACGCAAGCTCTTGAAGAAGGTCGAGAAGTCGCTGCGGATGATCGACGACGGCTCGTACGGCTATTGCGAGGAGACCGGCGAGCCGATCGGCGTCGCGCGGCTGATCGCCCGACCCACGGCGACGCTTTCGCTCGAGGCCCAGGAGCGCCGCGAGCGTGTGCAGAAGATGTACGGCGACGACTGACGACACGATCGGCGCGCCGCCCCGGCGAATCGACTTCCACGAGGCTTTCCATGTTCACGCTGCCCCCGCTGCCCTACGCCGACAACGCGCTCGAACCCGTGATCTCGGCGAACACGATCTCCTTCCACCACGGCAAGCACCACAAGACCTACGTCGACAACCTCAACAACCTGGTCAAGGGCACGCCGTTCGAGGGCGCGACGCTCGAGAAGATCGTGACGGACACGGCCGGCAAGGCCGACCAGGCCGCGCTGTTCAACAACGCCGCGCAGATCTGGAACCACACGTTCTACTGGCACAGCCTCAAACCGCACGGCGGCGGCAAGCCGACGGGCAAGCTGGCGCAGATGATCGACGCGTCGTTCGGCGGCTACGACGAGTTCCGCAAGCAGCTGTCCGCGACGACGGTGTCGCAGTTCGGCTCCGGTTGGGGATGGCTCGTCGCCGACCATGGCGCGCTCAAGGTCGTCAAGACCGCGAACGCCGAAGTGCCGTTCACCAAGGGCCAGAAGCCGCTCCTGACGATCGACGTCTGGGAGCACGCCTACTACCTCGATCACCAGAACAAGCGCGCCGCGTACGTCGACGCCGTGATCGACAGGCTCCTCAACTGGGACTTCGCCGCCGCGAATCTCGGGTAGGACCGAGGCGGGGCACAGGGTCCGCCGTGTCCGCTCGCCGGCCGGTTGCCCGCGAGGGGACCGGCCGTTCGTTCGTCGGCAGGGTGCCATGCGCCCGGCATCGGGTTGTCCGGTCCGACATGACGGGACCATAATGGGATCGGCGCCGGCCGCGTAGGCGCCAGTCAGCGATCGATGGCGCTCTTTTCCAAGCCCCCCGCCAAGAAACCGATGCCGCCTCCGCCGGAGGTGCGTCCGGTCCCGCCCGCGCCCAGGCGCCCGTCGGCGCGCGAACTCGCGGCGCAGGCGCAGGGGCGCACCCGGGGCGGTGCGACCGCGTCGGAGCCCGCGGGCCAGGACATCACGGTGACCGGCGCGAGCCTGCTCGAGCTCGCGCCCGCCCAGGGTGGCTTCGAGGTCGCACAGGCCAACCCCGGCTTGTGCTCGGTGCTCGAGAACGCGGCGCTGCTCTACGCGAGCGGCCAGAGCGGGCCGGCGCGAACGCTGCTCGAGCAGGGCGTGCAGGCCGACGCGGACGCGAGGGTCTCGCCGCTCGCCTGGCTCGGCCTGTTCGACATGCTGCAGCGTGCCGGCGACCGTGCCGCGCACGACCAGCTCGCGCTCCAGTTCGTCGTGCAGTTCGAACGCTCGGCGCCGACCTGGGAGGACCAGGGCAAGCCGGCGGGGCCCAAGGCGGCGTCCGGATACGTCGCGTTCTCCGGGAAACTCGGCGCGGCGAGCGCGACGCAGGTCGAGGTCCTCAAACGCGCGATCGATCGCGGCGCGACGACCTCGCGCGTCGATCTCGCCCAGGTCACCGGATTCGACGAAGTGGGCGCGAAGCTCCTCGCCGGAGCACTCGCCGAAGCGCGCCGCCGGCGCTGCGCGCTGCAGGTCCAGCGGCCGGAACGGTTGCGTGCGACGCTGGGCGCCGCGGTCAAGCGCGGCCGCGAAGCCGGTGAGGGCGCCTGGATGCTGGCGCTCGAACTGCTGCAATGGCAACAGGACCGGACGACGTTCGAGGATCTCGCCGTCGAATACGCGATCGCCTTCGAACTGTCGCCCCCGTCGTGGGAGCCGCCGCCTCCGGTCGAGACATCCCCCGACGCGACGGCCGAAGGCGCCGCCCCGGCCGCCGCGCCGGTGTCCGAGCCGGAGCTGCTCGCCTGGACCGGCGTGATGGCCGGCAGCGCGATCCCGCATTTCGCGCAACTCTCCGAGTACGCGCAACGCCGGGCCGTCGTTCCGGTCGACCTGAGCGGCGTCGAGCGCGTCGATTTCGTCTGCGCCGGCGCGCTGCTGAACGCGATCAACCGCATCGAGGCCCAGCGCAAGTCGGTGCAACTGCTCGGTGTCTCGCCGATCGTCCGCGCGCTGCTGCTGCTCATCGGAATCTCGCCGCGGCATTTCGTCAAGAAGGCACCCTAGCGGCGGCTCGCGCATCGACCGCCTCCGGCCGAGGCGGGGCGGCTCGCCCGGCGTCGCACGACCTCGAACCACGATGGAGACCTTTCACGGCACCACGATCCTGTCGGTCCGGCGCGACGGCGCCGTCGCGCTCGGCGGCGACGGGCAGGTCACGCTCGGTTCGGTCGTCATCAAGTCCACGGCACGCAAGGTGCGCCGCCTCTACCACGACCGGGTGCTCGCCGGCTTCGCCGGCGCGACGGCCGATGCGTTCACGCTGTTCGAGCGCTTCGAAGGCAAGCTCGAGAAGCACCAGGGGCACCTGACGCGCGCGGCCGTCGAGCTCGCGAAGGACTGGCGTTCCGATCGCGTGCTGCGGAGGCTGGAGGCGATGCTCGCGATCGCCGACAAGTCCGCGTCGCTCGTGATCACCGGGACCGGTGACGTCCTGGAGCCGGAACACGGCATCGTCGCCATCGGCTCGGGCGGTCCCTACGCCCAGGCGGCGGCACGCGCCTTGCTAGAGCACAGCGAATTGACGGCGGTGCAGATCGTCAAGGAGGCGCTGTCGATCGCCGGCGAACTGTGCATCTACACGAACCAGAACCACGTCATCGAGACGCTGTGACCGCACCGTCATCCCCCGTGGAAACCGACGTGCTGATCGCCGGCGCCGGCCTGCCGGGGCTCGCGCTCGCGGCCGCGCTGGGCCGGTCCGGCCTGTCGGTCACGCTGGCCGACCGCCATCCGGTCGGGGTCGTCGACGAGCGCGCCTGGGACACGCGCATCTACGCGATCAGCCCGGGGAACGCCGCGTTCCTGGGCACGCTGGGTGCCTGGCAGGCGCTCCCCGAAGACCGGATCGCGCCCGTCGAGACGATGCGCGTCGAGGGCGACCGCGGAGCGGTGCTGCGCTTCGACGCCTACGACCTGGGCGAGAGCGCGCTCGCCTGGATAGTCGAGGAGCGCGCGCTGCGCAACGCGCTGGTGCCCAGGGTGCTCGAAGCCGGCGTGCGCATCGTCGCACCCGCGGCGTTCGGATCGCTCGCCTGGTCGCCGGACGCCGGAACGCTCGCGCTCGCCGACGGGCGCAGCGTGCGTGCGCGGCTGGTCGTCGGCGCCGACGGCGTCCGGTCCTGGGTGCGGGCCGCCGCCGGCTGGGTCGCCGAGCCCCGGCCGTACCGGCAAACCGCGGTCGTCGCCAATTTCGCCTGCGAACGACCGCACGGGGGTTGCGCGAGGCAGTGGTTCCGGCCCGATGGCGGGATCCTCGCCTGGCTGCCGATGCCCGGCGACACGATCTCGATCGTCTGGTCGGCGCCCGAGGCGCTCGCCGGCGAACTGATGGCCCTGGACATGGGCGCCCTCGCCGAACGCGTCGCCGACGCCGGGAGGCGGGCACTGGGCGCGCTGACCTGCGTCACCCCGGCCGCGGCTTTCCCGCTCGGATACCTGCGGCTGCCCGCGGTCGTCGCCCACCGGCTCGCGCTGGTCGGCGACGCCGCCCACGGCGTCCATCCGCTGGCCGGACAGGGCGTGAACCTGGGGTTCGGCGACGCGCAGACGCTCGCCTCGGTGCTCGCCGGGCGCGCACCGGTCGCCGACGCCGGCGCACCCATCCTCCTCGAACGCTACGCGCGCCGGCGCGCGGCGCCGGTCCTCGCGATGCAGGCGGTGACCGACGGGCTGGCGTCGCTCTTCGGTTCCCGTGCGCCGGGCGTCGCCCGGCTGCGCAACCTCGGGCTCGCGGCGGTGTCGAAGCTACCTGCGCTACGGCTCGCGCTGGCGCGGCCGGCACTCCATTGAATCCTGTCCGGGCGCCCGCCCGCTGCCGCCCAACCCTGTTTCCGGGAGACCTCGAATGTCCATGCTGATCCAGATCACACGCTCCGCGCTGCCGCTGCTCGCCGCGGCGCTCGTCGCGGGCGTCGCCGCGGCCCAGGCTCCGGCTCCCGCCGCCGGCGCGCCGCCCGCGGCCACGGCCGGCGGAGCGGAGTCCACGGCCGTCAGGAAGCTGCTCGAGCAGAAATTCCCCGGCTCGGAGATCCGTTCGGTCACCCGGACGAACTACTTCGGCGGACTCTACGAGGTGCACTTCGACGACCGGCTGATCTACACCGACGCGAAGGCGACCCACGTGCTCGTCGGCGCGCTGTACGACACGGCGACCAAGACGAACCTGACCGAGGAGCGGATGCGCAAGCTCAATCGGGTCGACGTGTCGAACCTGCCGCTCGAGCTGGCGATCAAGAAGGTCAAGGGCAAGGGCGAGCGGCGGCTGGTCGTGTTCTCGGACGCCGACTGTCCGTTCTGCAAGCGGCTCGAGGAGGAGATGAAGTCGCTGGACAACGTCACGATCTACACGTTCCTGTTCCCGATCGACCAGCTCCATCCG
>JADZDA010000060.1 GCA_020851255.1 Burkholderiales bacterium
GCGGGCGACCGACGCCGCGAAGCCCCCGGTCGACATCGCGGTCGTGCCGCTCTCCTATCACGAGGCGGCCCGGATGCTCGACGGCGGCGAGCAGGTCGACGCCGTGCCGCTCGACCCGCGGCTGCGTTCGGTGCTCGAACCGTTCGTCGCCGAGCACTACAAACCCGAGCCGCGCAGGAAGGTCAAGCGCAACGATCCGTTCGACGACGGCGCATTCGTGCGCGACCGCGAGCGGGGGCGACGTTGAGCTCCGCGCGCGCCGCGGGTCCGGACGAGTGCGCCCCGTGAGCGAGCCGCCGCGCGGCGATCCGTTCACGCTCTCGCGCTGGTCGAGGCTCAAGCGCCGGGCGGGCGCGGAGGCATCCGGCGCCGGGCACGCGGCGCCGGCTGCGGTCCCCGATCCCGGCGCGCCGGCGCCCGAGGTCCCACAGGCGGCACCGGGGTGCGACCCGGAGCCTCGTGCCGCCGCGGGAGCGCCGCAACCGACGCCCGAAGGCGCGGCGGCGGCACGGCCCGTGCTGCCGCCGGTGGGCTCGCTGACCTTCGACGCGGATTTCGGGGCGTTCCTGCAGCCGGACGTCGACGAGTCGCTGAAGCGCGCCGCGCTCAGGAAGCTGTTCGCCGATCCGCGCTTCAACGTCATGGACGGCCTCGACGTCTACATCGACGACTACTCGAAGCCCGATCCGCTGCCGCCGGGCCTGCTCGAGCAGCTCGTCTCGGCGAGGCATGCGCTCCGGATGCCGGCGACGGAGCCGGACGCGGTCGCGGACGCGCCGGGCCCGACACCCGGGAGCCGTCCCGACCACGACGCGGAGAGCGCGCAGGTCGCGCCGCCGCCGTCCGATGTCGAACCCGCCGTCGCCGCGGCGATGCCCGAAGCCGCGGCGACGCACGCAGTCGATCCGGGCGCCGGCGATGCGATCCCGGCCGGACCCGGCGAGCCCGGACGGGGCGCGCGATGAGCGCCCGCACGATCCTCCTGTGCTCGTGCAACGGCACGCAGCCGATCGACGCGGCGGCGATCGGCGCCGCGATCGGGCTCGCTTCGCCGCCGCCGCTCGCGTCGATGCTCTGCCAGCGGGAGCAGCCGGCGTTCGAGTCGCGCGCGAGCGGCGACGTGCTGGTCGCCTGCACGCAGGAGGCGCGGCGCTTCGAGGAGATCGCCGCCGCCGGCACGCGCACGCGCACCCTCCGGTTCGTGAACCTGCGCGAGTCGGGCGGCTGGTCGCGCGAGGCGCGCGCCGCGACGCCCAAGCTCGCGGCGATCCTCGCCGCGGCATCGCTGCCCGAGCCGTCGCCGGTACCCGAGGTCGACTACCGTTCGGAGGGCCGCGTGCTCGTCGTCGGCCCGCTCGACGCCGCGCTCGGCTGGGCGGAGGCGCTCGCGGCGCGCCTCGCCGTCACCGTGCTCGCGACCGGACGCACCGCCGGCGTTACGCTGCCCGCCGAACGCGCCTTCCCGGTGGTCTCCGGGCGCCTCGCCTCGCTCGCCGGCTGGCTGGGCGCGTTCCGCGCGACCTGGACGCAGGACAATCCGATCGACCTCGACGCGTGCACGCGCTGCCACGCCTGCGTGCGCGCCTGCCCGGAACACGCGATCGACGAGAGCTACCAGATCGACCTCGATCGCTGTCGCGCGCACCGCGATTGCGTGGCCGCCTGCGGCGAGGTGCGCGCGATCGACTTCGCACGCGCCGATCGCGAGCGTGGCGGCGGATTCGACCTCGTGCTGGACCTGCAGCGCGAGCCCGCGTTCCGGATGCACGAGCCGCCGCAGGGCTACTGGGCGCCGGGCACCGACCCGGTGGCGCAGGCGAAGGCGGTCGCCGACCTCGCGACCGCGGTCGGCGAGTTCTCGAAGCCGAAGTATTTCGCGTACCAGCCTTCGATCTGCGCGCACGGCCGCTCCCGCAAGACCGGTTGCACCGCCTGCATCGACGTCTGCTCGACCGCCGCGATCCGCTCGGACGGCGACCGGGTCCTGGTCGAGCCGCACCTGTGCATGGGCTGCGGCGGCTGCGCGACCGTGTGTCCTTCCGGGGCGATGACCTACGCGTATCCGTCGATGGCCGACCAGGGCGCGCGCGTACGCACCGCGCTCGCGACCTACTCGCGGGCCGGAGGACGCGACCCGGTCGTGCTGCTGCACGCCGAAACCGGCCGCGAGGCGATCGCGCGGATCGCGCGCCGCGGGCGCGGACTGCCGGCGCACGTCATCCCCCTCGAAGTCCGGCACGTCGCGTCGGCCGGCCTCGACCTGTGGCTCTCGGCGCTCGCCTGGGGCGCGACCGGCGTATCGGTGCTCGTCACCGGCGACGAGGCGCCGAGCTACCGCGAGGCGCTCGCGTTCCAGATGCGCGTCGGCGACACCGTCGCCCAGGCGCTGGGCTACCAGGGAACGCACTTCGCGATCGTCGAGGCGTCCGATCCGATGGCCGCGGAGGCCGCGCTGTGGAACGCGCCGCGCGCGCTGGGCGTGCGCGCCGCGGCCACCTACGCGGCCACCACCGACAAGCGCGCGACGATGCTGTGCGCGCTCGATCATCTCGCGCAGCACGCGCCGCTGCCGCGGCGGACGGTCCCGCTGCCCCGCGGCGCGCCCTGGGGCCGCATCGACGTCGACGCGGAGAAGTGCACGCTGTGCCTGTCATGCATCGGCGCCTGTCCGGAGGGCGCGCTGCTGGACGGCGGCGAGGCTCTCGCGCTGCGGTTCGTCGAGTCGAAGTGCGTGCAGTGCGGCCTGTGCGAGGCGACCTGCCCGGAGCGCGCGATCGCGCTCGTGCCTCAGCTCGACCTCGCGCCGCAGGCGCGCGCGCCGCGCGTGCTGGCCGAAGCCGAGGTCGTCGGCTGCTCGTCCTGCGGCAAGCCGCTGGGTTCGGCGAAGCTGATCGACGGCATGATCGCGAAGCTCGCCGGGCACTCGATGTTCGCGCTGCCCGGCGCGCTCGACCGGCTGCGGATGTGCGCCGACTGCCGGGTCAGGGCGATGATGACCGCCGAGCCCGGCGGCATCGACCTGACGCGCGGCGGTCGGACATGACCGGGACGGCGGTGGTGCCGACCGTTCGGGCGTGGCCTCGGGTCGCCGGTGCGCACGCGCCGGGGTTTGCCTTGGACAAAGGTCCGATCCGGTGACCTCGCGCCCGACGCCTGTTGCGATGCCGCATCCGCTCGCACCCGAGGAGCAGGCGCGCGCCGGGTGCTACGCGCTCGTGGCCGGGCTCTTCGGCGCGCCGGCGGGCGCGTCGTTCCTGGCGGCCCTCGCCGACGCACCGCCGCTGGACGAGGACGGCGCCAGCCTGCTCGCGCCGGCGTACAACCGGCTGCTCGCGGCGTCGCGGGCGATGGACGCCGAGGCGGCGGATCAGGAATACACCGACCTCTTCGTCGGCGTGGGCAAGTCCGAGGTGAACCTGCACGCCTCGCACTGGCGCTCGGGTTTCATGATGGACCGCCCGCTCGCCGAACTGCGCGCGGACCTGGCGGCGCTGCGGATCGTCCGGATCGAGCGCGCGACGCTGCTCGAGGACCACCTGGCGGCGCTCGCCGAGACGATGCGACTGCTGGTCGCCGGAGAACCGGGCCGGCCGCCGGCGCCGCTCGAGGACCAGCGCCGGTTCTTCGAGACCCACATCGCGCCGTGGGCATTGGATTGCTGCGATGCAATAGCCCGCAGTTCGCTTGCCAACTATTACCGGCGGGCCGCAGAATTCACCCTGACCTTCCTGGCGATCGAACGTGACTCGTTCGCCATGGGCTGATCCGGGACCGGATCGACCTCTACAACGTCACGCGGTTTTCTTGGAGGCTCGCATGCGCGACACGTCGCGGCCGCACGCCCACGCGCCCACCGTTCCGTCGGCGCCGTCCCATCCCGATGTCCGCCGTCGCCGGTTCCTGCTCGGCCTGGGTGCCGGGAGCGCGGCGGCGGTCGCTGCGGCCGTTCCCGCCCACGCGACCGCGATCGTCTCGCCCGAGGAGCCGTCCGGCGCCGTGGCGGCGGACGGCTACCGCGAGACCGAGCACGTCAGGCACTACTACGCCACCGCGCGCATCTGACCGGAGGATGGCCATGCTGCTCACGCGCAAGTCCGACGCTGTCCCGTCCGGCGCACCGCGCTTCGCGCGCGTCGCGGCGGCCGCCGCGCCGACGATGGATCGTCGTGCGTTCCTCAGGCGCTCCGGCCTCGTCGCCGGCGCCGGCGCGTTCGCCACCCAGCTTCCCTACGGCGCCATCGGTACGGCGAGCGCCGCGAAAGAGGGTTCCGCGTCGCTGAAGACCGAAGTCCACCGCACCATCTGCACGCACTGCTCGGTCGGCTGCGCGATCGACGCGCACGTCGCCAACGGCGTGTGGGTCCGCCAGGAGCCGGTCTTCGACTCGCCGATCAACCTGGGCGCGCACTGCGCGAAGGGCGCCTCGATCCGCGAGCACGGCCACGGCGAGCATCGGCTGAAGAGCCCGATGAAGCTCGTCGACGGCAAGTGGAAGAAGATCGGCTGGGACCAGGCGATGACCGAGGTCGGCGA
>JADZDA010000061.1 GCA_020851255.1 Burkholderiales bacterium
CACCGACGACCCGTTCGAGGCGCTCACGCGGCAGGAGGAGCTGCAGAAGAAATACACCGGCGGCACCGTGCTGCACCTGTACATGAACGAGCGGGTGTCGTCGACCGAAGCGTGCAAGGCGCTGGTGCGCCGGTCGCTCGAGCGCTTCGGCCTGCCGTACATCACGGTGACGCCGACGTTCTCGATCTGCCCCAGGCACGGCTACCTCGCCGGCGAGCACGAGTTCTGCCCGTCCTGCGACGCCGAGCGGCTCGAGGAGAAGCGGCGGCGGGTCGCCGCATGACCCCGCTCGCCGGAGGGACGCCCGCGGGACGCCGGCCTGCCGGCCCTTGATTGCGATCAACACGAAACGACCGAAGGAAGACGACGATGAACGACATGACCGAAGCCCGTCTGCTCTCGCAGTCCGTGACGCTGGACGATTCCGAGCGCCAGCGCTGCGAGGTGTGGACGCGCGTGATGGGCTACCACCGTCCGGTGGCGTCTTTCAACATCGGCAAGAAGGGCGAGCACGCCGAGCGTCGCTTCTTCCGCGAGTGCCGCGTTCCGGCTCAGGGCTAGGGGTCGCACAGGGAGGCGGATGGCCCGTCGCGTTTCGCTTCCCTCCCGCGGGGGTGTCGTGGTGGCGTTCCCCGGCTTGAAGCCGGCGACACGGGACGTGCGCGCGCCGCTCGCGATCGTCGCTTCGAACGACGCCGCCGGCGGTGTGGGTGCCCGCGAGCGCTCCGGACCGCGCCGAGCGTCCCCGGGGACCGCGGCGTCGCGCGCGGGTGACGCCGCGCCGGAACGTCGTGATCCGGGGGCGCTGCGCATCGGCGGCCTGACGCCGTTCTCGTCGACCGATTTCCCCGGCAAGCTCGCCGCGGTGCTCTTCCTGCAGGGGTGCCCGTGGCGTTGCGGCTACTGCCACAACCCGCATCTGCGCGAGAACGAGGGCACGGTCCGCCACGACTACGCGGCGTTCGTCGGCTGGCTCGCGACACGCGCGGGATTGCTCGACGCGGTCGTCTTCTCCGGGGGCGAACCCACCGCGCAGGCGGCACTGCCCGAGGCGATGCGCCAGATCCGTGCGCGCGGCTTCGCGATCGGACTGCACACCGGCGGCTCGTATCCCCGCCGCCTCGCCGAGGTGCTGCCGCTGGTCGACTGGGTCGGCCTGGACGTGAAAGCGCCGATGGGCGGTTACGGCGCGGTCACGGGCGTCACGGGCAGCGGCATCGCCGCGAACGCGAGCGTGCGGCTGGTCGTCGGCTCGGGCGTCGCTCACGAGGTGCGCACGACGGTCCACTTCGACCTGACGCCCTCCGACGCGATGATCGCCCTCGCCGACGAGCTGGCGGCGATCGGCGTCGGGCGCTGGATCCTGCAGCCGTTCCGCCCGACAGGGTGCGCCGACGAGCGCCTGATCGCGGCCGCGCCGCGCGGGGCGCGCATCGACGAGGGGCTGCTCGCACGATTGCGCGAGCGGGTGCCCGGCGTCGAGGTGCGCGGCTGATCGTCCGGCGGGGCGCCGGGCGCGCGACGCAGCCGCGCGCGAATTCGTGCTGCCGCGGATCGCCGCCTTAGCGTCAGCCGACGCCCGCGGCGCCGAACGGACTGTCGATCGCGAACAGCCAGGTTCCATCCGGCTGCCGGCGCAGGACGTCGCAGGTCCGGCCCTCGAGGCGCATCGGCTTGCCGTCGGGTCCGGTCGCGTCGAGCGTCCAGTCCGCGATCAGCACGGCGAGGCCGGGGCCGGGGATGACCGTCGACGGCGCCATCGCGAATTTCCCCTTGAGCGCCATGAACCCGGCGAGCGCCTCGCGGATCGCCGCGTGGCCGCGCGCGACCGCGCCCGGTTGCGGCAGCAGCACCGCGTCCTTCTCGTAGAGGGCCACGACGCCGTCGAGATCGCCGGCGGCGAAGTGCCTGCCGAACATCGTATGACCCTCTTCCGGGCGCAGGATCGGCATGGCGCGGATCTCCTCTCGGGGACGGACGGCGGACGCGCGAGTGTGCCGCGTCAGCGCCGCCGGCGGAAGCCCCCGGCGGCGAGTCCCAGGGCGGCGACGAGCAGCGCCGCGCAGGCGTTGTGCGCGCCGGTGAGCGCGACCGACGGTTGCAGCAGCGTCGTCGCGACGCCCATCGCGATGGCGGCCAGCGTCGCAAACACGATGGCGGCGGCGAGCTTGCGGTCGTCGCGCACGCGCCAGCCCGCGGCGAGCGCCAGGACCGCGACCGCGATCGACGCCAGCCGGTGCAGCGCCACGAGCGCCGGCGCCCCGTCGGGAGCGCGCACGCGACCTTGCACGACATCGAGTGTGCGCAACGGGTCGAGGATGCCGGTGCCGCCGAGGCGGCCGAAGTCCGCCCCGGGACAGCCGAGCGACGGCGGACATCCGGTCACCGCGAACTGCGCGCCGATCATTCCGCCGACCGCGACGTGGACGACCGCGGCGGCGAACGCGACCGCGACGATCGCACCGCCGCCGCCGCGCCGTTCGCCGTCGCGCAGCGCCGCGGTCAGCGCGACCAGCGTCGCGAACAACGCGAAGCCGCCCAGCAGGTTGCCGATCGCGATCGCGGGCACGCGCGCCCCGGGCGTGGCGAGGCCGACGGCCGCGAGCGCGAGCGCGATCGCGAGCGCTGTCCACGCGAGGCGGCGTTCGACGGCGAACGCGGCAGGGGGCTTGAGCAGCACGACCGCGATCACAGCGACGAGGATCAGCGCCGACGACGCGGCGATCCGGTGCGTGATCCTCGCGGCGGCCTCACCCGGCAGTGCCGCGAGCGGTCCTCCCGCCGCGGAGGCGATCTTCCCGTAGCAGGCCGGCCAGTCCGCGCAGCCCAGCCCCGCGAGCGAGTGCCGGAGCCACGCGCTCGCGATCAGGACCGCGAAGGTCGCGAGCGCCGCCGCGAGCGACACGCGAAACGCGATGCGCCGCGCCGGCGCGGTGTCGGACGCGCCGTCCGGAGGGCCGATCATGGCGTGTACGGCCGCTCGCGGACGGCGATGAACACGACCACCACGAAGAGCGTGCCGCCGATCACGGCGACGAGCCCGCCCAGGCCCATCAGTCCCATGCCGGCGATCTCGCTGGTGCTGCGCAGCACCTGCTCCCCGCCGGCGACCTTGCGCTGGACGCCGTAGCCGCCCGACCAGACGAGGCCGCCGATGTGCATCAACTGGCCGATCCCGTAGAGCACCGACGGCCAGGCGGCGAGCCTCGGTCGCGGCAGCGCCGCGCCGAGCCGCGGCAGCAGCCAGTAGGTGAGCCCCATCAGCGCGATCGTCACGCCGACGATCGCGCCGTGGTAGTGCGCCGGGATGCGGACGTTGCTGCCCTCGATCGTGAACCCGATCAGGCCGCCGACGCCGAACAGCGTGATCGACGTGACCAGCGCCGCGGCGAGCGGCTTCGCGTTCGCGGGGATGGGTCCGGCGCGCGCCCGGCGAACGAGGCCCACCGCGATCGCCGCGGCGACCACGGGGATCGCGAGCGCGCCGCCCAGCCGCATGAGCCACGTCTGCAACCGGTGATGCTCGACCGCGGTCGTTTCGTAGGCGAGGTAGATGGCGACCGTCGCGAACACCGCGACGAGCTGGATGGCGAAGAGCAGCACCACCACGCGCGGGGAGATCGGCACGCGCACGCCCGAGGCGTCGGCGAGCAGCAGCCATCCGACCAGCATCACGAGCGTCCACGCGAACTGCAGGACGTGCCCGCCACCCCAGAACGCGAGCTCGTACCAGGCGCGCGCCTCGAGCGATCGCGGCACCGCCAGGCCGGACCACGCGAACGCGAGCAGCGCGACCGCGCCGGCGACGATCGCGGCGTTGAGCCCGAAACGCAGCGTGCCCGCACCGTCGAGCCGCACGCCGACCAGCGGCGAGGCGAACAGGCCGCGCGCGACCAGCAGCAGCGCGCCCGCCCCGAACACCCCCAGTCCGGTCAGGAACACCGGCCCGTCGACGACCGGTATGTAGTTCGCCATGATCGGCGCCGGCGGATCCACGAACGGCGCGATCGCGATCGCGATCGCGCCGACCATCGCGAGCATCAGCGCCAGGCGTCCGACGAAAAGCGCCCGGGGCGTGCTGTTGAGGCTCCACACCGCGCCGGCGAACGCGACGAACCACACGAGCACGGACAGGTCGACATGCGCGACCAGCACGGTGCGGAAGAAATCTCCGGCCGGCAGGTAGCGGTTGACGCCGGGCGTGCGCGCGAGCGCGAGGAAGACGGCCAGGAGCCCCGACGCCGCGAGCGCGCTCACCCCCAATGCGAGCCAGCCGGTCGCGAGCCGCGACCGGCCGTCGCGCGGAATCGCGAGGACGTAGTGCCCGAACGCGAGGTCGAGCGAGAGCCGGGCACTCCCGGCGGGCGGCGCGGCGCCACCGGCCGGCGAGGACGGCGACCTCATCGGTCGCGGCGCGCGGCGGCGCGCGGCGTCGGCTGTCGGACCGCTATCCGGGGTGCTGGGTCAGGGCAGGACGGCACGGCTCGCGGACTCCCGCTTCGGGGGCACGAGTTTCGCACGCCGTTCGGGCGGGAGGGAAGCCAGCTCGTCGCGGAACGAGGCGATCGCCCGGTCCAGGCGCTCGCGGTCGCCCCGCCCGGCCCAGACGACGCGCACGCGCGAGCGGGGCACGGCCGCGCGCAAGCCCGGCTTGCGCCGGGCATCGAAGCGTTCCTCGACCCAGTCCTGCCCGAGGCGGTAGACGCAATCGCCTTCGCGGCAGCCGGTGACGAGCACGCCGTCGGCGCCGATGCGCAGCGCGTACTCGACGAACGACGGCGGCAGCTGCGCCGCGCACAGCAGCGTCAACGCGGCGGTGTCCGGGTTGCGCAGCGACACGACGTCGATCGCCTCGTCGCAGCCGACGACGAGGACGCGGGGCGCGCCGGGCGCCGCATCGGCGCGCCCCGACACGCCGATGCGCGCGAGCTCCCGCTCCAGCGTGTCGCGCGCGGCGCCGATCGGCTTCTGCGGCAGGTCGATGCCGGTGACGAGATCGCCGACCGAGCGGAACGGCGTCGACGACGGGCACGCGCCGGCGCAGATGCCGCAGCCGGCGCAAAGGTCCGCGTCGACGTTCGCCTGGAGCGGATGCGGGCGGCCGTCGGTGCGGCGGATCATCTCGATCGCGTTGTACGGACAGTCGGCGACGCAGCGCTTGCAACCGTTGCAGTTGGAGAGCTCGACCACGGCGGCGCGCGGATGCGGCGTGCGCGCCGCGCGCGACAGGTAGGGCAGTGCGAGCAGCGCCGCGGTCGCGGCCGCGGTGATCCCCCAGAGCGCCTGCGGCGACAGCCAGTACTGGATCGCGTGGGGCGCGAGGTAGAACCAGTCGAGCGCCAGCGACGTCGGTTCCACGCCCATCGAGGCCGGGGCGTCGCTCACGATCGGCTTGACGAGCGACGCGATCGAGAGCGAAGCGAGCGTTCCCCAGGCGAGCGGACGCGGCAGCGTGGTCGCCGGGCGCTGCAGCCGCTGGACGTGGATCCACATGACCGCGAGCGTGGCGAGCGGGATGCCGATGTGCAGGAAGATGAACAGCGAGAAGAGCCGGTCGCTGATCTTGGCGTCGCTGTCGAAATTGCGCGCGAGCGGCTCGGCGAAGATCGGCAGCGCGTCGAACCACTCGGTGGTCGCCACCACCGAGAACTGCGCGAGCCGGTCCCAGACCAGCCAGAAGCCGCCGATGCCCGCGGCGTAGACGAAGAAGATCAGCGCCACGCCGGTCAGCCACGCGAACCGGTGGACGTGCGCGTAGCGCCGATGCGTCCATTCGCGCACGAGGTGCAGGAGCATCGTGACGACGAACGCGTCCGACGCGTAGCGATGGAGGCTCCGCGCGAGCCCGGAGAGCGGCCAGGCGCCGGCGGTGATGCGCTCGACCGATGGATACGCGCCCGCCGCGCTGGTGTCGAACGCGGCGTAGACGTAGATGCCGGTCACGCAGACGACCCAGAACAGGAACCACGACAGCGCGCCCAGCAGGCGCCACGGGTTGGCACGCGCCCCGAACGCCGGGTCGAAGGCGCCGTCGATGCGGTCGAACACGCGTCGCGCCAGCGTGCGCACGCGGGCGGCCGCGCCTCGTTCGCCGGTCGCGGATGGGTCGGCGGACATCATCGTTCGAATCTAGTGCGGCCCGCCCCGCGCGGACATTGACCTGCGTTAACCGGGTCCGGGCGGAATTGACCGCGATCAAGCCGTTGCTCCGGCGTGTCCGTCCGGGCTTGCCCTGGCGCAATCACCGGCGTCCAATCGACCATTCCCCGTGGAGTGCGAGCGCGATGCCGACGATCCGACGCATACGTACGAACACGCTGCGCCTCGCCATCGCCGCGGCGATCGCACTGTGGGCACCGTCCCCGGCGGTCGCCGCGCCGGCGACCGGAAAGCCCGCGCCGAAGATCGCACCCGACGTCGCGCTCACCGGCGGCGTCGACGATCCGAAGGGCGCCGGGGTCGTGTCCAGCGGCGTCGCGTTGCCGCCGATCCCGCCGGTGACCGGCGACCGCAAGCGGCCGGTGCCGTCCTGGGGCGGGCCGCTGCCCTATCCGATCGTGATCGCCGACCGGCGCAACAACCGGCTGATCGAGATCGCGCCGGACAAGCGCATCGTCTGGGAATTCCCGTCGCCGAACCTCACGATCTACAGCGGCAACGAGGATGTCAACTTCTCGCCGGACGGCAGGCGTCTCGCGGTCTCCGAGGAGGACAACTACGACGTCCATATCGTCGACTTCGAGAAGCGCGAGCTCACGTGGACCTACGGCACGCCGGAGCGGGGCGGCACGGCCGACGGGCAGCTCAACTACCCCGACGACGCGCATCTGCTCGAGGACGGGACGTTCCTCACGGCCGACATCCGCAACTGTCGGGTGATCCTCATCGATCCTTCGACCAACAGGATCGTCAAGCAATGGGGCAAGACCGGACGCACCCATTGCTGGCACCAGCCGCCGCGATACCTGGGGTCGCCCAACGGCGCGACGCCGATGGACAACGGCGACATCCTGATCACCGAGATCCGGGGCGCGTGGCTCACGCGGATCACGCGCGACGACAGGGTGGTCTGGTCGATGCCGGCGCCCGGCGGCGTCAAGTACCCGTCCGACGCCTTTCCGACCGCCGACGGCGGGCAGGTGATCGTCGCGGATTTCGTGAAGCCCGGCCGGGTGGTGATCTTCGATCCGGCGACCAGGAAGGTGACTTGGGAGTACTTCGTCGCGAAGGGGGAGGGTATGCTCGATCATCCGTCGCTCGCGCGCGAGCTCCCGACCGGCGACGTGATCATCGCCGACGACCTGCGCCATCGCGTGGTCGTCGTCGACCGCGCCACGAAGAAGATCGTCTGGCAGTACGGTGTCACCGACGAGCCGGGCCATCTTCCCGGGTATCTCTACTACCCCGACGGGTTCGATATCGACGTGTTCCGGGACTGGCGTCCCGCCGCGAAGTAAGGCGCACCGGTCTGAGCGTGGCCGCCGGCTCAGGTGCGGAACACCCACCCGCCGGCTTTCGCGTCGAAATCGAGCAGCAGGATCGCGCCCGGCTTCAGGTCGACGGTGATCTCCTTGATGTAATTGAAGTCGCCGGTCGGCGCGTCCTTCAGTTTCGCGATGACCTTGTGCGATCCGGCGGTCACGTTCGCGCGCCGGTAGAGCGTCGAGCTGCCGTCGCGCGACAACCCCGAGGGCGGCACGACGGCGGAGACGAGCGACCTGCCGTCCAGCTCGATCTCGACCGCGACCGGGACCCGCTCGCGTCCGCACACGGTCGCCACGCGCATGTTCGGCGCGAGCTTCGCGAGCTCCTCGGGCGTGCGTTCCCGGCACGGCTCCTTGCGCTGGCCGGCGTGCTGCAGCGAGAGCTTGACCAACGCGCCGTCCGGCGGCAGGTGCTGGTAGGTCGGCGACGTCGAGAAATAGGCGAGCGCCGCGCAGAACGCCGTGTACCCGAGCGCCTGGCCCGCGTAGCTGACCGCCTTGTTGACCGGGTGGACACTCATGGGCCTAGCTCCTCGCGATCTCGACCGCCTCGTCCGCCGGCGACAGCCGCGCGAGCTGCGGCGACAGTCGGAACGCGTCGGAGAAGCAGTCGTTCGGGTCCATCCCGCGCGCGCGGAACGCCGGGTGCGCGGCCTCGACCATCGCCACCGATCCGCACGCGTAGACCTGGTGGCCGGACAGCGTCGGGAAGTCCGCGAGGATCGCCTCGTGGACGAGTCCGGTGCGGCCGGTCCAGCCGTCGGCGGGCTTCGGTTCGGAGAGCACCGGGACGAACGTGAAGTTGGCGTGTTCGCGCGCCCACCGCTCGCAGAGGTCGCGCGCGTACATGTCGGCGAGCTTGCGCGTGCCCCAGTACAGCACCATCGGGCGCTTCAGCCCGGTCGCGAACGCGTGCTCGACCATGCTCTTGACCGGCGCGAAGCCGGTCGCGCCGGCGACGAAGATGATCGGCTTGCTCGAATCCTCGCGCAGGAAGAACGAGCCCATCGGCCCCTCGAACTCGACGATGTCGCCGACCTTCATCGTCTCGAAGACGTGGGTCGTGTACCGGCCGCCGGGGATGCGCCGGATCTGCAGCTCGATCTCCTTGCCGACGCCCGGGGCGGTCGCGAACGAGAAGCTCCGCTTCTCGCCGTCCGGCAGCAGGATGTTGATGTACTGGCCGGCGTAGAACGACAGCGATCCGCGGTCCTCGACCTCCAGCAGGACGATCATGACGTCGTCGGCCACGCGCCGCATCGACGCCACGCGCGAGCGCCACAGGCGCGCCGGTCTCCCGCCGGGCAGCTCGACGGGCACGTATTCGACCTCGAGGTCGGTGATCGGCACCGCCGTGCACGCGAGGACCTTGCCGGCGCGGCGCTCCTCGTCGGACAGGACCGAGGCCTGGTACGGACCGAGGTCGACCTCGCCGTAGAGCACCGTGCACTTGCACTGGCCGCAACCGCCGTTGCGGCAGTCGAACGGCATCCGGATCTCCTCGCGCAGCGCGGCCTCGAGGATCGTCTCGCCCGGGCGCGCCGGCACGATCCGGTTGTCCGGCCGGATCGCGAGATGGCGGACGACCTTGGACAGCTTCTTGGGCGGCAGCCAGGGCAGCGCGACGCCGACGACCGTCAGTCCACCGACGACCCCCCAGAGCGTCGCCGGACCCCACTCGTAGAGCAGCGCCAGCGTCGGCAGGTAGAACCAGTCGAATTCGAGCGCGTTGGGGACGCTCGCGAGGTCGGCCGGTCCCTGCGAGAGCGCCGGCTTGACGATCGAAAGCACGACCAGCGCGAGCGTCATCGGGATCGCGATCGCGCGCGGCGGGTTGGTCCGCGCGCCGGGCACGCGCTGCGTGTGCACCCACAGCAGCGCGAGCACCGCGAGCGGGAAGCCGATGTGGATGAACGACAGCAGCGAGAAGAAGCGGTCGTTCACCGCCTCGTTGGTGATGAAGTTGCGCACCAGCGTGCCGTTGAATATCGGCAGCCAGTCGAGCCACTCGGTGGTCGCGACCACCGTGAACTGCGCGAGACGGTCCCACGGCAGCATGTACCCGTTGATGCCGGACGCGTAGACGAGCCACAGCAGGACCACGCCCGAGACCCAGGAGAACCAGCGGAACGCACGGTAGTGATCGAAGACGAAATGGCGGAACACGTGCAGCAGCATCGTGAGCACCATGCCGTCCGACGCGTAGCGGTGGAGGCTGCGCAGGATCCCGCCGACCCAGCGCTGGCCGTGGGTGAGGCTCTCGACCGACTGGTGCGCCTCGCTGACGCCGGTCGAGAAGAACGCGTAGAGGTACAGCCCGCTCGCGACGACGATCCACAGCAGGTAGTAGCTGATCGCGCCGAGGTAGTAGAAAGGGTTCGACTCCTCGCCGAACGCGCGGTTGAAGAGCTTCTCGACCGCGAGGAACACGGCCTGGCCTGTGCGATGGAAGAGTCGGAGCATCGGGTGGAGTCTGCCGCACGCCGCGGGCGGCGGAAAGGGGGCCGCCCGCGGCGCGGGGAGAAAAGACCCGGCGGCGGACGGAGGCATTCGGCCGCGCCGGGGGGTCGAAACCGCGCTGGAGGTGTTCCGATGCTAGGCGGCGTGCGCGTCCGCCGACATGATGTGCGTCAAGCGGATCGCGGGCGCGTACGCGTGAACCACGACGGCAGCTCGATCGCGTCGAGCAGATTGCGCAGCCTCAGGCCGGCCTCGACGTCGCCGTCCAGACGCAGGCGCCGCTCGAAGAACAGCGTGTCCGGATCCGCGCGGCGCGCCGCGAGCCGCGCGTAGTCGAGCGCGTCCGCCGCGAAGGTCACGTCGACCGCGTCGTTGGCACCGATCGGCTCGAAACGCCGCGAGCGCACGCGCATCGACACCGACATTCCCGTGTCGAGAACGCGGATACGGAAGCGAACGCCGTCCAGCGCGGCGAGATCGTCGTCGCTCATGAGGCGCGGCGCGGCGAGCGACAGCGCGCGGGCGAACGCGAAGTTGAGCGGCCACGCGGGCAGCCGCGCGCCCACGTCCGAGACGATGCCGGGGAAGCGGAATCGACGGGCGGCCGGCGCGCGCGCCGGACGGTCGGGGCGATGGCCGGCGCGCAAGCCCCGATCCTCTCGATGCCCGGACGGCCGTGCCAGTATCCGTCGCAGCGCTCGGAGCGCGCGAGCGGGGCGAGCGCGCGTGACGCGGCGTCGGGCGCGATCGCGCCGTCGATGGCGTCGCGCCAGACCGAGACGATGGCGCCGAACCCGGCGATAGACGGCGACAGCCGCACCGCGTCGACACCCGCTCCGCGCATCGAGGCGACCTCGCCGCCGAGGTCGAGGGTTCGCCAGGACTGCGTCTGCGTGCCATTGAGGACGAGGTAGGGCGCGCCGTCGCGCGTACGGACGTCGAGGCCGTCCGGGTGGTCGATGCAGCGGAATTCGCAATCGTCCTTCGGGCGGTCGTAGTGGCGCGCCGTGAAGCAGCGCGCCGAGAACGCGAGAGGCATTCGGCCGTACGCGAACAGCTCGAGCTCGAGCCCCGCGGGTCGCTCGGCGGCGATCGCGGCGATCATCTCGCGCGACAGCTCGACCGGCGGCACCCAGCGCACGGCGCCGAGCGAGGCCAGCAGCGCGAGCGACTCGGCGCTCGCGATGTTGAGATGCGGTCCGGCGACGAACGGCGCCTTGCCGGACAGGAGCCGCACGGCACCCATGTCGTTCGCCTCGACCAGGAACCGACCGTCGTCGACCAGCCTGCGCAGCGCGCGCAGATCGGCCTCGGCTTCCATCAGCGCCTGGGCCGAGAGCACGACTTCCTTGCCGGCGTCGGCGAGCCGCGCCGCCGCGTCGAGCCAGTCGACGATGCGGAAGCTGCGCCGCCGCGAACAGACGACTTCGCCCAGGTAGACGCGGTCGACCGGCCAGGTCGCGGCCTCGTCGTAGAAGGCGGCGAGCGCCTCCGGCGCGTGGTGCGTGAGCAGCGGTCCGATCGCGAGCTTCATCCGCGCGTCATCGCCAGGCGCGGTCGAGCGCGCCCAGTGTCGTCTGGCGTCCCTCGGCGAGCGCGCCCAGCTGCTCGAGCCACGACGCGCGGGGAACGAAACGCGCGGGATCGCGCAGGCATTCGTCGATAGCCTCGCGCCAGACCCGGGTCACCGTGGCGACGTAGGCGGGACCGCGCTGGCGACCCTCGATCTTGATGGCGGCGACGCCGACGTCCACGAGTTCGCGAAGGATCGGCAGCGTGTTGAGCGAGGTCGGCTCCTCGATCGCGTACCCCGTGTCCCCGTCGACGTCGTAGCGGCCCTTGCAGATCGTCGGGTAACCGGCGGGTTCGCCGTCGGCATAGCGGTCGATGAGCACGCCGGCGAGGCGCGCCTCGAGGCCGGCGGGTGTCGTGTCCCAGCGCACGGCCCTGGCCGGCGAGCAGACGCCGCACAGGTTCGGGCCCTCGCCGGTGGTGTAGGACGAGAGCGCGCAGCGGCCCTCGACCATCACGCACAGGCTGCCGAAGCCGAACACCTCGATCTCGCAGAGCGCGCGCTCGATGACGCCCGCGACCTGCGCGACCGACAGCACGCGGGGCAGGACGGCGCGCCTGACGCCGAATCGCTCGACGTGGACGTTGATCGCCTCGTAGGTCGTCGACGAGCCTTGCACGGACAGGTGGAGCGCGAGGCTCGGATGGCGCGACGAGGCGTAGGCCATCAGGCCGGCGTCGGCGAGGATCAGCGCGTCGACGCCGGCGCCGGCCGCCGCGTCGATCGCATCGGTCCAGAGGTGCCCGCGGCCCGGTTGCGCGTAGGTGTTGAGCGCGAGCAGCACGCGCCGACCGCGTGCCTGCGCGTAGTCGATCCCGGCGTCGAGGGCCTTGCGGTCGAAATTGAGTCCGGCGAAGTTGCGCGCGTTGGTCTCGTTCTTGAGCCCGACGTAGACGCAGTCGGCGCCGGCGTCGACGGCGGCCTTGAGCGCCGGCAGCGATCCGGCGGGACAGACGAGGTCGGGGCGGCGTGGCGCGCGGGCGGTGGCGGACATGCGGTGATCGGCGGGCGGTCGTCGCGGCCCGGGCGGGCGCGGGCGCGGCACGACGCCACGCGTGGACCGAAAACGG
The DNA here is from genome assembly GCA_020851255.1 of Burkholderiales bacterium. Lineage (GTDB taxonomy): Bacteria > Pseudomonadota > Gammaproteobacteria > Burkholderiales > Casimicrobiaceae > VBCG01. Next base: position 12,588 of record JADZDA010000061.1, read on the forward strand.
GCAATGCTAGGCCCCGGCCGGTACCCGGACCATGACCTGGGTCAAGCGGGGCGGCGGGTCAGGCGGTCCCGGTGGGCGGGCGGCGCCGGCGGGAATTCGCGATCAGGTACCAGACCGTCGCGACGACGATCGTCGACCCGGTGAAGATCTCGATGAACAGTCCGTAGTTGAGCCGGTAGCGCCCGGCCCGGGGGTCGTAGACGGTGCACAGCACCCGCACGCGTTCCACCCAGGACGCGAAATCGTACCTGGGCGCCGGCTCGCCCAGCACGAGCTCGCGCAGCGGGGCGACGAACATCGGCAGCTCGAAGCTGTCGCCGTAGACCTGCCGGACGATGCGCCCGTCGCGGTCGACGATCGTCGCCTGCGTCAGGTGGTCGAAGCCCGCCGGCGTGGGAACCCACTGGAAGCCGAACTCGGCGGCCATCGTGTTGAGCGTGTCCGGAGAGGGCGTCGCGAAGGTCCAGCGCGGGTCGCCGATCCCCTGCTTCCTCGCGAACTCGCGCATCGCCATCGGCGAGTCGAACGGCAGGTTGAAGCCGATGGTCAGCACGTGGAAGGCGTCGTCCCCGACCGCCTTGCGTCCCTTGTCGACCGCCTCGGCGAGGAACTTGGTCGTCGTCGGGCAGACCTGGAAGCAGCCGGTGTAGATGAACGAGACGACCAGCGGCTTGCCGCGGAACTGCGACAGCCGGATCTCCCTGCCGTCGCTGGCGGTCAGCGTGTAGTCGCCGACGCCGCGCCCGATCGCCCGCTGGCTCGTTTCGACCGCCTGGCGAGCATCGAGCGTCGTGCCCGCGGGTAGCTCCTGCGCGAACAGGAGATTCCAGCCCAGCAGCAGGACCAGCCCGATGAACGCCGCGAGCAGGAGCCGGTTGAGATCCTTGGGATCGGGCGCCGGATCAGGCACGGAGGAGCGGCTCGACCATCGCCGCGACGATGAGCAGCGAGAGCTGGATGAGCGAGGCGTGGAAGCTCGCGAGCGCGCGGGCGCGCGTGGGCTCGAGCGCGAGCTGCGCGGTCCTCCACATCAGGAGCGCGCCGCCGACGACCGCGGCGAGCGCGTAGACCCAGGACAGGCCGAGGAACGCGGGAACGATCGACGAGGCGACGAGCATCGCGGCGCCCCAGAACACGGCGCGCGCGGCCTTCTCGTCGCCGACGACGACCGGCAGCATCGGCACGCGCGCCGCCGCGTAGTCGTCGCGGAACGCGATCGCGAGGCTCCAGAAATGCGGCGGCGTCCACAGGAACAGCACGACGGCGAAGGCGATCGTCGCCGGATCGAGCGCACCGCCGCCGACGGCGGCTGCGCCGGCGAGGACCGCGAAGCTGCCGGCCAGGCCGCCGATGACGATGTTCCAGGCGGTGCGGCGCTTGAGCCACACCGTGTAGACGACGCCGTAGGTGAACGCGCCGGCCGCGGTGTAGAGCGCGGCGAGCGGGTTGGCGGCGACCCAGGCGAGCGCCACGCCGGTGAAGGCGACCGCTCCGATGGTGAGCGGCCAGACCGGGCCGGCGGCGAGGCGTCCGGTGACGAACGCGCGGTTGCGCGTCCGCTTCATCTCGCGGTCGATGTCGCGCTCGACGTACTGGTTGAACGCACCGGCCGCGGCCGACGCGAGCGTGACCGCCAGGACCACGCCGACCGCGCACAGCGGATCGACGACGCCCGGCGCGATCGCCATGCCGGCGAACGCCGTCGCGCCTATCGCCACGCCGATGCGCAGCTTGAACAGATCGAAGACGAGCCGCCAGCCTGCGAGCGGGCGGGCGCGCGGGCGCCCGTCGCCGGATGTCAGGGCGGTTGCGGGTTCCGGGCTCATCGTGGCGCTCCTCGGGACGTGCTTGGAATCGTCGGTGTATCCGGGGGCCTGGATCGCACGCGGGCGGGGAGAGCGGCGCGCCGGAGGCGCGTCGCGCCGCCCGGCCCCGCCCGCGGCGAATCGGTCCCGACGATCAGCCCAGCGGCCAGACCGTCGACAGGTACTTCCAGTTGACGAAGTAGTAGAGGATGAACGAGACGAGGAACACGAGCGCCAGCACGAAGGTCCCCGGCGCGACGAAGCCCGCCGTGCCCACCGAACCGTGCGAAGTCGCGGTCCAGTCGACCGCCACCGGCTTGGGCGCCATGCCGTCGCGCGCGGTGACGTGCTTGAAGTCCGGCGTCTCGATCTTCTTGCCGAGGAACACGCTGCCGACGGTGATCAGCAGGTACATGACGCCGCCGGTGATCGCCGCCAGCCCGCTGATGGCCATGATGCCCATCATCAGGTAGGCGGTGCCCGG
>JADZDA010000062.1 GCA_020851255.1 Burkholderiales bacterium
CACAACGTCCGCGGCACGCTCGCCGACCGCGTGTTGCTCGTCGGCCTGGGGAAGGAGCGCGATTTCCGCGACCGCGAGTTCCGCCGGGCGGTGTCGGCGTCGGTCAAGCTGCTGAACGAGACCGGCTCCTACGAGGCGGTCGTCTACCTGACCGAGGAGACGGTCAAGCGCCGCGAAGTCGCCTGGCGCGTCGAGCACGCGGTCGTCGTCGCCATGGAGTCGGTGTACCGGTTCGACCGCCTGAAGAGCGAGCCCGCCGAGGTGCGCCGGCCGCTGCGCAAGCTGACGCTCTCGGTCCCGCAGCGTTCGGACCTCGCGGCGGGGGAGGCGGCCGCCGCCCGCGGGCTCGCGATCGCGCACGGCGTCGAGTTCGCGCGCGATCTGGGGAACCTGCCGGGCAACGTCTGCACGCCCGCGCACCTCGCCGAGGAGGCGCTGAAGCTCGCGCACGACCATCCCGCCATCAAGGTCGAGGTGCTCGAGCGCGGGCAGATCGAGCAGCTCGGCATGGGGTCGTTCCTCTCGGTGACGCGCGGCAGCGACGAGCCGCCGCGGTTCATCGTGCTGGAGTACCGGAACGCGGGCAGGAAGGTCAGGCCGACCGTGCTCGTCGGCAAGGGCATCACGTTCGACACCGGCGGCATCTCGATCAAGCCGGCCGGCGACATGGACCAGATGAAGTTCGACATGTGCGGTGCGGCGAGCGTCTTCGGCGCGTTCCGCGCCATCGCCGAACTCAAGGCGCCGATCGACCTGGTCGGGCTCGTGCCGGCGTGCGAGAACATGCCGTCGGGTCGCGCGACCAAGCCCGGCGACGTCGTCAAGAGCCTCTCCGGACAGACGATCGAGGTGCTGAACACCGACGCCGAAGGGCGGTTGATCCTCGCCGACGCGCTGACCTACGCCGAGCGCTACGAGCCCGAGTCGGTCGTCGACATCGCGACGCTGACCGGCTCCATGGTGATCGCGTTGGGCCACGTGGCGACCGGCGTGTTCTCCAACAGCGAAGCCCTCGGACGCGCGCTCGTCGCGGCCGGCGACGACGCCTGCGATCGCGGCTGGCCGATGCCGCTGTGGGACGACTACCACGAGGGCCTCGCGAGCAATTTCGCCGACTTCGCCAACGTCGCCGGACGCGCGGGCGGCGCCATCACCGCCGCGTGTTTCCTCGCGAAATTCGCCAAGAAGTTCGACTGGGCGCATCTCGACATCGCCGGGACGGCCTGGAAGGACGGCAAGGAGAAGGGTGCGACCGGCCGGCCGGTCCCGATGCTCGTGACCTGGCTGCTCGCCGACAACGCGACCAGGGAATAGTCCTGCCGACCGGAGCCCGCGCGATGACGTCGATCGATTTCTACACCGGAGCCGACGATCCGATCGAGGTGGCGGCGCGGCTGGTCGCGAAGGCGTGGCAGCAGTACGGCAGCGTGCGGGTGCTCACGCCGGACGCGCGGGCGACCGACGCGCTCGACCGGCGGTTGTGGATGGTGCCGGCGACCGGGTTCTACCCGCATTGCCGGCTCTCGAGCCCGCTCGCGCCGGACACGCCGATCGTCGTCGACGAGTCGCTCGATCACGCCGGGCCGGCGGCCGTGCTCGTGAATCTCAGTCCGGATCCGCCGCCGTTCTTCAGCCGGTTCGAACGGCTCGCCGACATCGTAGGCCGCGACGAGGCGTCGGCCATGGCCGGCCGACACCGCTGGAAGTACTACCGGGATCGCGGCTACGCGATGCAGCATCACGCGCTCGATGCGCGCGACGCCCGGACCTGAGCGGACGGCGGCGACGTTCCCCCGCGTTACGCGATGCCCACCGCCCGCGAGCTCCTGGAGCAAGCCGACGCCCTGATGCGGCGCAACCGGCAGGATGCAGCGCAGGGCACGCGTTCGCCACCGGGTCGCACGCAGGTTCCGGCAACGGAGCCGACGTCCGCGGAGGACCGACCGCGGGCCGCGCAGGAGGCGGAGATCCCGGTCCTCGACGAGATCGTCGTCGCGCCGGTTCCGGAGCCGCAGGCGGCCGGCGACGACTTCCCGGTGCTCACCGACGCGGTCGACGAGATCGACGTCGCGCTGCCGGCGTCCCTCGACGGCGAGCCGTCCGACTGGCTCGTCGCGCTCGCCGACGATCAGAGCGTGCTCGGTCCCTCGCCGCCGTCGGTCGCGCTCGTGCCCTCGGTCGACTCCCGGGCGCCGCGTCCGCCGGCGCCCGTCCAGGCGCAGTCGTCGCAACCGCCCACCGAGCCGGCCCCGCAGCCTGCCATGCCGGCGATGCCCGAGCTGGAGGATTTCGACCTTGAATCCCTGGCGGCGGACGAGCCGCCGATCACGGTCGTCAGGACTCCGGCGGGGCCGCCGCCCGCAACGCCCGTGGCGGCCCCGCCCGCGAGCTGGCTCGAGGAGCTGATCGCCGAGGTTCCCGTGCACCCGGAGCGCGCGCGCCAGGACGCGGTGCCGTCCACGCCGCCGGCCGAGGCCCCCCTGACCCTCCCGGGCGAGGTGCCCGAGCCCCGGGAAATCCCGCCGGTCGTGGTCCCCGAGGTCCCGCCTCCGGAGGGCGTTTCCACCCCTGCGCCGGCCTCTCCTCCGGAGGGCGTTTCCGCCCCGACGCCGGCCTCGCCGCCCCGGGACGAATCCTGGGAGGCGCTCGCCGAGGAGATCCGGATGCAGGTGCTGCAGCGCATCGACCTCTTCACCGACACCGGCCTGCGCGACCGGCTGGGCGAGCGGCTCAAGCCGATCGTCGACCGCGCGAGCGCCGACCTGGTCGCGACGATCAACCAGCACGTCGGCGAGCTCTTGCGCGCCTATGTCGCCGAGGCGATCGAACGCGAGATCGAGCGCTGGCGCGCCGGCCGCTGACGCCTGCCGCGCGGGAAACGAGATCGACCGATGTCCGGAGCCCGACCCGCACCGCCTCCGCAGTCGCTGATCGCGGCGCGCGGCGCACGCGCGACGCGCACGCGGGTGCAGACGCTGGGTACGCTGCTCGCGGCGCACGAGGCGCTGACGCACCACGAGATCGAGCGCCGCGTCGCGCGCTCCCACGACGTCGACCGGGTCACGCTCTACCGCGTTCTCGAGTGGCTGGTCGGGCAGGGACTCGCGCACAAGATCGCCGGCGAGGACCGCGTCTGGCGGTACTCGGCGGCCGGGCACGCGCAAGGGCCGTCGGCAACGCACGCGCACTTCGAATGCTCGGATTGCGGCCGCGTCGTGTGCCTGGACGACTCGTCGATGCCCGCGGTGTCGCTGCCGCGCGGCTATCGCCGCCACGAGGTCGAGGTGACCGTTCGCGGCAGTTGCGACGACTGTCAGCGTTGACTGTCGGGGCCGGCGACAACATCGACGCGGGCGCAGGGCACGCCCGGCGGCGGACGTGCGCCGCCTCGTGGCCGCACCGGTCCGGGACCGGAGCGCGCGGATGATCGAGATCACCGGACTGGTCAAGCGCCACGGCGACGTGGTGGCGGTCGCGGTCGACGGCTGGCAGGTCGCCCGCGGCGAAGCGTGGCTGCTCGCCGGCCCGTCGGGCAGCGGGAAGTCGACGCTGCTCGCGCTGATCGCCGGGCTGACCGAGCCGACGTCGGGCCGGGTCGTCGTGGGCGGGGCCGATCTCGCGACGATTCGTCCGGGCGACCGTGATCGGTGGCGAGGGCGCACGATCGGACTGGTCCCGCAGCGGTTGCATCTGATCGGCGCGATCAGCGTCGCCGACAACCTGCGGCTCGCGCAGCGGCTCGCCGGCGTCGGGCACGACGACGCGAGGATCGCTGCGCTGCTCGAAGCGGTGCAGGCCGCCGATCTCGCCCGTCGGGTCCCGCGCGAGCTGTCGCAGGGTCAGGCCCAGCGCGTGGCCATCGCGCGCGCCGTGGTCAACCGGCCGGCCGTGCTGCTCGCCGACGAGCCGACCGCGAGCCTCGACGACGAGCACGCGGCCCACGCGCTCGAGCTCCTGCGCGCGCAGGCGCTGGAGGCGGGAGCGACGCTCGTCGTCGCCTCGCACGACGCGCGCGTGCGTCCGCTGCTGCCGCGGGCGTTCGTGCTGTCGGCCCGGCCGGGTCCGCTCGCGGACGGGGGCGCGGCGAGATGACGCTGACCGGCCTCGCATTCGCGTACGCGCGGCGGCGGCCGCTCGCGACGGCGCTCGTGGTCGCGCTCGCAGCGCTGGGGATCGCGATCGCGACGGCGACGCTGCTCGTCTCGCGCGAACTGGGCGAGCGCCTGCATCGCGACGCGCGCGGCATCGATCTCGTCGTCGGCGCGAAGGGGAGCCCGCTGCAGCTCGTGCTGTCGGGCGTCTGGCACGTCGACGTGCCGCCGGGGAACATCCCGCACGCCGCGCTCGCCGAGCTGCGCGCCCATCCGATGGTCGCCGGCGCGATCCCGCTCGCGCTCGGCGACAGCGTCCGCGGCTTCCGGATCGTCGGGACCGAGCCCGCGCTGGTCGAGCACTACGGGGCGACGCTCGCGTCCGGCGCGATCTACTCGCGGCCGATGGAGGCGGTGATCGGGTCGGAGGTCGCGCGGCGCACCGGCCTGGGCGTCGGCGGTCGGTTCGCCGGGTCGCACGGGCTCGCCGAAGGCGGCGGCGAACACGGGGACCTGCCGTACACGGTCACCGGCGTGCTCGCGCCGACCGGTGCGGTCGTCGACCGGCTCGTGCTGACGCCGGTCGAGAGCGTGTGGGCGGTGCACGACAGCCACCACGGCGCAGGCGCTCACGACACCGGCGCGGCCAGATCCGCCGATGAGGCGAGGACCGACGACGACGGACGTGAGATCACGATGCTGCTGCTCCGCTACCGGAGTCCGCTCGCCGCCGCGAGCCTGCCGCGCGAGATCAACAAGTCGAGCGCGCTCGTCGCCGCGTCGCCGGCCTACGAGACCGCGCGGCTGTTCACGGTGTTCGGCGTCGGGCTCGATCTGGTGAACGCGTTCGCGGCGATCCTCGTCGGCGCGTCGGGGCTGCTGCTGTTCGTCGCGCTGGCGCAGGCGCTCGACGAACGCCGTTACGATCTCGCGATCCTGCGGACGCTGGGCGCCCGGCGCTCGGACCTGGTCTGGGTGCTGCTGGCGGAGAGCCTCGCGCTCGCCAGCGCCGGCGCGTTCGCGGGCCTCGCGCTTGGCCATCTCGCCGTCGCGGCGCTGGCGACCTGGCTGCCGGCGGCCGCGCCGCTCGCCAACGCCGCCACCGGGTTCGTGCCCGAGGAAGCCTGGCTCCTCGCGCTCGCGCTCGCCGGCGGTATACTGGCTGCGGCCTGGCCCGCGTGGCGCGCGGCGCGGATGGACGTCGCGGCGACGCTGGCCGACGGATGAGGTTTCCCATGTCCCGCCCGATCTCCACGCTGCTGCTGGCCGCCGCGCTCGCCGCGACCGGACTCGCCCACGCGCTCAATCCGACGACGCCGCAGGGCGGGCTGCCGTCGGCGACCGATTTCAGCGCGCAGATCCTGCCCGAACGCGACGGCGTCGTTTCGTGGAAGACGCTCGCGCAGGTCGAACCGGTCAAGAAGGGCAACCGGATCGTCCCCGAGTTCGCGAAGCCGATCCTCGCGCTCGACCAGAAGGACCAGCGCGTTCAGGGCTTCATGATCCCGCTCGACATGGGCGACAAGCAGAAGCGCTTCCTGATCTCGGCGGTGCCGCCGCACTGCTCGTTCTGCCTGCCGGCCGGGCCCGAGGCGGTCGTCGAGATCGTCGCGAAGACGCCGGTCCACTACACGCTCGATCCGATCGTGGTGTCGGGCCGGTTCGCCGTGCTCAAGGACGATCCCAACGGGGTCCTCTACCGGCTGACCGACGCCGCGCAGGTCGACGTCGCGAAGCTCGCGCCGACCGCGCCGCCGAGCCTGGTCCGCAAGCCGGCGCCGTAGCGCCCCTCCACCGCTTCGCTGGCATGGCCATCCGGCCGGCCATGACGTAGCTTGTATACGCAACAGAGTTGCGTTAAGATCCGGGCCGTATCGCAACTCAGTTGCAATGGCGTCCGGCCACTCCCGGTGCGCACCCACGAAGGAGCGAAGACGGATGTCCACGGTCCGGAAAATCCACTGGCGACACATCCTCGTAGACGCGCTGTGCGTGGTCCCGCTCGCGGCGAGCGTCATCGCGAACGCGCAGGAGCCTGCGCGTGCGCTGCCTCCGGTGGCGGTGACCGCGAATCCGCTCGGCAGCGAGCTCCACGACATGATCCCGCCGGTGTCGGTGCTCGGTGGCCAGGCGCTCATGCTCCGGATGCAGCCGACCCTCGGCGAGATCGTCGGAACGCTGGTCGGCGTCAGCTCGAGCTACTACGGGCCGAACGCGAGCCGGCCGGTGATCCGGGGCTTCGACGGCGACCGGATTCGCGTCCTTCAGAACGGGGTCGGGCTGATCGACGCGTCGGCGACGAGCGTCGACCACGCGGTCGCGCTGGACACGCTGACCACGCGGCGCGTCGAAGTCGTCCGCGGGCCCGGCACCCTGCTCTACGGTCCGAACGCGCTGGGCGGAGTCGTCAACGTGATCGATGGCCGGATACCGACCGAGGCGCCCGCAGGCCTTTCGGGCGGTGCCGAGATTCGGCATGCGAGTGCGCCGGGAGAGCGCTCGGCGTCCGGCGCGGTCGATCTCGCGCTCGACAACGGTCTCGCGTTGCATGTCGACGGCTTCCGCCGCAAGACCAGCGATCTGCGCATCCCCGGACATGCGCGGTCCGCGCGGCTGCGGGAGATCGACCCGCTACCGCCCGGCGACGAGGAGGCGCGGAGTCGCCTGACCAATAGCGCGAGCGATTCCGATGGCGCGGCGGTCGGCGTCGCCTGGACCGGCCCCAGAGGCGGACTCGGCGCGTCGGTGGCGCGCTACGCGACCGACTACGGTACGGTGGCCGAGGAGGACGTGACGATCCGGATGAAGCAGACGCGGACCGACGTCGCGGCGGACTGGCTGTCTCCGTTCGGAGCGCTGCGCTCGATCAAGGCCCGATTCGGTCACTCGGACTACGAGCACACCGAGTACGAGGGAGACGAAGCCGGTACCGTCTTTCGCAGCCGGGGCTACGAACTGCGTGTCGACGCGGCGCACGCTCGCATCGGTCCTTTCGAAGGCGCGTTCGGCGTTCAGGCGCTGGATTTCGATTTCTCGGCGCTGGGGGCCGAAGGATTCCTGCCTCGGACCGCCACGAAGGGCTTCGCGGCTTTCCTCTACGAGGAGGCCAGATTCGACCGCTGGAAGCTGGGTCTGGGACTGCGCTACGATCGCGTGCGCGTGTCGGCGGACGATGACGAGCGCTTCGGTCCGGGACTCGTGAGGACCTTCAACGCCGGCAGCGCCTCGATAGGTGGAACCTACGAAGTCGGGAAGCACACCGCGATCGTCGCCTCGGTGGTCGCGAGCCGGCGGCCGCCGACGTATCAGGAGCTCTACGCCGACGGACCGCACGTCGCCACCGGGCTGATCGAAATCGGCGACCGCTCGCTCGGCCTCGAGAAGGCGGTCGGCGTCGATCTGGCGGCGAGGCGCAAGGCCGGCCCGCTGACCGGCAGCGTCGGCGTCTACTGGAACCGGTTCCGCAACTACATCACCCTGTTCCCCACCGGTGAGATCGATCCGGACGAGGGACTGCCGGTCTACGCTTATCGTGGGACACGCGCGACGTTCGTCGGCATCGAGGCGGAAGGCAAGCTGTCCGTCGGACGGCTCGGCGCGGGCGACCTCGAGCTCGAAATGCGTGCCGACGGACTACGGGCGAAGGACGACGATTCGGGACGCCCGTTGCCGCGGATCGCGCCCTGGCGCCTCGGCGGGGCGCTCGTCTGGTCGGCGGATCGCTGGAGCGCGCGGCTCGACGTCCTGCGCGTCCAGCGGCAGAACCGGGTCGCCGAAGACGAACTGCCGACCGACGGCTACACGATGGTCGATCTCTCGCTCGTCTGGCGCCTGGACGCCGGTCGCGGCGGGCTGGTCGCCTTCATCCGCGGAACCAACCTCCTCGACGAAGAGGCACGCAACCACGTCTCCTTCCTCAAGGACGTGGCGCCGCTCGGCGAACGAGGCGTGACCGTCGGTCTGCGCGGCAGTTTCTGATACCGCGATCGGCCGCTGGCCTGCCACGCGGCGAACGGGGCGTGGAAATCGGCGGCTACTCGCCTCCGGTCAGCAGAATGCTCCGGTCGACGTCGGCGATCTTCGTGCGACCGCAGAAAGCCATCGTGAGGTCGAGTTCCTTGTGGACGATCTCGAGTGTCCGGGTCACGCCGGCTTCGCCCATCGCGCCCAGGCCCCAGACCATCGCGCGGCCGATGTAGGTCCCGCGCGCGCCCAGCGCCCAGGCCTTCAGCACGTCCTGGCCGGAGCGGATGCCGCCGTCCATGTGCACCTCGATGCGGGAGCCGACCGCCTCGGCGATCGCGGGGAGCGCGCGGATGCTCGATTCGGCGCCATCCAGTTGCCGCCCGCCGTGGTTGCTGACGATCAGCGCGTCGGCGCCCGAGTTCGCGGCGAGCTTCGCGTCCTCGACGTCCTGGATGCCCTTGAGGATCAGCTTGCCGCCCCAGCGCTTCTTGATCCACTCGACGTCGCCCCAGTTCAACCGCGGGTCGAACTGCTTGGCGGTCCACTCGGACAGCGAACCCATGTTGTCGACGCCCTTGACGTGGCCGACGATGTTGCCGAAGCCCCGGTGCTTCGTGCCGAGCATGCCCAGGCACCAGCGCGGCTTGGTCGCCAGGTTGACGAGGTTCGCGAACGTGGGTTTCGGCGGCGCCGAGAGACCGTTCTTCAGGTCCTTGTGCCTCTGGCCGAGGATCTGCAGGTCGAGCGTCAACATCAGCGCGCCGCACTTCGCCGCCTTCGCGCGGTCGATCAGCCGCTCGATGAAGTCACGGTCGCGCATCACGTAGAGCTGGAACCAGAAGGGCCTGGTCGTCGCCGCCGCGACGTCCTCGATCGAGCAGATGCTCATCGTCGAGAGCGTGAACGGGATGCCGAACTTCTCGGCGGCGCGCGCGGCGTGAATCTCGCCGTCGGCGTGCTGCATGCCGGTCAGCCCCACCGGCGCGATCGCCACGGGCATCGTGACGTCCACGCCGGCCATTTTCGTCGCGGTCGACCGGTCGTCCATGTTCACGGCGACGCGCTGCCGCAACTTGATCGACTGGAAATCCGCCTGGTTCGCGCGGTAGGTGCTCTCGGTCCAGGAGCCGGAGTCGGCGTAGTCGTAGAACATCCGGGGGACGCGGCGCTTCGCGAGCACGCGCAGGTCTTCGACGCAGGTGATGACGGGCATGGGCGTTCCTCGTGGGCTGCCGGGACGGGAGGCGGGTCGGGCCCCGGGCGCGGCGAGTATCGGGCCGGCCGGCCCGGCGCGCAACCTCCGGCCGTGGCCGGCGACCGGTCGCCGTGAGGCGCGACTTTGGTCGATAATCATCGGCCCGATCCCAGGACCCGGAGCGCAGCCATGGACCGTTCGCCGATCCTCGACGAAGCCCGTCTGCCGGTCGACTCGGGTCGACGCGCGGTCCTGCGCACCGGCCTGGGCGCCGCGGTCGCCGCGGTCCTGGGCGTGCCGTTCGGCGGCTGTGCGGTGGCGCAGGTCCGCGGCGGACCGATGCTGGGCTTCAGGTCGGTGCCGCCGTCGAGGGCCGACCGGGTGATCGTTCCCGACGGCTACGCGGCGCGCGTGCTCTGCCGCTGGGGCGAGCCGGTCGGTGTGCCCGGTTCGATGCCGCCGCTCACCGACGACGCCTCGTCCTCGGCCGCCGACCAGGCGGTCCAGTCGGGGATGCATCACGACGGCATGCACTATTTCGCGATTCCCGGCGCCGATCCGAACCAGCGTGGCGTGCTGGCGATCAACCACGAGTACACCGACGAGGGGCTGCTGCACCGCGACGGACACGCGGAGCTCACGGCGGAGAAGGTCCGCAAGTCGCAGCACGCCGTCGGCGTCTCGATCGTCGAGGTCGAGCGCTCGGGCGACGCGTGGCGCGTCGTCCGGCCTTCGCGCTACGCACGGCGCATCCACGCCGCGACGCCGATGCGCATCGCCGGTCCGTGCGCCGGAAACCCGATCATGCGGACGCCGGCCGACCCGACCGGCCGCGCGTCGCTGGGCACGCTCAACAACTGCGCGCACGGCGTCACCCCCTGGGGCACCTACCTCACCTGCGAGGAGAATTTCCAGAACTATTTCGGCAACGGCGACGAGAAGAACGCCGACCACCGGCGCGCGGGCATCGGCAAGCGCAGCCGCTACGGCTGGGAGCGGTTCGACGATCGCTTCGACCTCGCGAAGCACCCGAACGAGGCGAACCGCTTCGGCTGGGTCGTCGAGATCGACCCGCTGGACCCGACGTCGACGCCGGTCAAGCGCACGGCGCTCGGCCGCTGGTCGCACGAAGTCGCGCTGACACACGTCGCGAAGGACGGCCGCGTCGTCGTCTACATGGGCGACGACCGGCGCAACGAACACATCTACAAGTTCGTGAGCCGCTACCGGTACACCGGCGGCGCGCCGCATCCTGCCACGCTCGACGAGGGCACGCTCTACGTCGGGCGTTTCGACGCCGGCGGACGCGGAGTCTGGCTGCCGCTCGTCCACGGGCAGGGACCGCTGACCGCGGCGAACGGATTCGCCGACCAGGCGGAAGTCCAGGTGAAGGCGCGGCTCGCCGGCGCGGCGGTCGGCGCGACGCCGATGGATCGTCCCGAATGGCTGTCGCTGCACGCGGCGACCGGCGACGTCTACGTGACGCTCACGAACAACTCCGATCGTGGCAAGCCGGGGATGCCCGGCGCCGGCGGGGCGAATCCGCGCGCCGACAACGTCTTCGGCCACATCCTGCGCTGGCGCGAGGACGGCGGCGACCACACGTCGCTTTCGTTCGCCTGGGAGGTGTTCCTGCTGGGCGGGGACCCCGCGCTCGCCGACGCGAACAAGCGCGGCAACGTCAACGGCGACGCGTTCGGCAGTCCCGACGGCCTGTGGTTCGATCCGCGTGGCGTGCTCTGGATCCAGACCGACATCTCGACCAACCTCGTCGGCGAGGCGACCGGCGACTACGCGAACCTCGGCAACAACGTGATGCTCGCGTGCGATCCGTCGACGCGCGAAGTCCGCCGGTTCCTGACCGGTCCGCGCAAGTGCGAGATCACCGGGGTGATCATGACGCCCGACCTGCGCGCGATGTTCGTCAACATCCAGCATCCGGGCGAGACCAGCAGCGAGTTCAGCGACCCGAAGGCGGTCGACAGGCTGTCGACCTGGCCGGACGGGCCGGGCCGGCGCCCGCGCTCGGCGACGATCGTGATCACGCGCGACGACGGCGGCGTCATCGGCGGCTGATCGCCGCCGCGGGGAGGGGTCGGTCGGGAAGGCGCGCCTCCGCTATAATTTCGAGCTTTTGCCCCCCGACCGACGGCGCGATCCGGCGGTTCGCGCACATGGAACTCGCCAAGAGCTTCGAGCCGCACGCCGTCGAGGCGAAGTGGTACCCGGCCTGGGAATCGCAGGGCGCCTTCGCCCCGTCGATGCAGCCCGGTGCGCCCGCCTACTGCATCCCGTTGCCGCCGCCGAACGTCACCGGCACGCTGCACATGGGACACGCGTTCCAGCAGACGCTGATGGACGTGCTCATCCGCTGGCACCGGATGCGCGGTGACAACACGCTCTGGCAGATCGGCACCGACCACGCCGGCATCGCGACGCAGATCGTCGTCGAGCAGCAGTTGAAGGCGCAGGGCACGTCGCGGCACGACCTCGGCCGCGAGGCGTTCGTCGATCGCGTCTGGCGCTGGAAAGAGGAGTCCGGCGGCGCCATCACGAGGCAGATGCGCCGGCTCGGCGCGTCCGGCGACTGGACGCGCGAGCGCTTCACCATGGACGAGGGCCTGTCGCGCGCGGTCGTCGAGACCTTCGTGCGGCTGCACGAGGACGGACTCGTCTACCGCGGCCAGCGGCTGGTGAACTGGGACCCGAAGCTCGGCACCGCGGTTTCCGACCTCGAGGTCGACAGCGAGGAGGAGCAGGGCAGGCTCTGGGAGCTTCGCTATCCGCTCGCCGACGGCAGCGGGTCGCTGGTGGTCGCGACGACGCGGCCCGAGACGATGCTCGGCGACACCGCGGTCGCCGTCCACCCCGACGACGAGCGCTACCGCCATCTGATCGGCCGGAAGGTGCGCCTGCCGCTCGCCGGGCGCGACATCCCGATCATCGGCGACGAGTACGTCGACCGGGAGTTCGGCACCGGCTGCGTGAAGATCACGCCGGCGCACGATTTCAACGACTGGCAGATCGGCCAGCGCCACGGCCTGCCGGCGATCGCGATCCTCGACCTCGAGGCGAAGGTCAACGACGCCGCGCCAGCGAAGTACCGCGGCATGGATCGCTACGTCGCCCGCAAGGCGGTGCTCGCCGATCTCGAGGCCGCGGGGCTCGTCGTTTCCGAGAAGCCGCACCGGATGGTCGTTCCGCGCTGCGGGCGCACCGGCGAGGTCGTCGAGCCGATGCTGACCGACCAGTGGTTCGTGGCGACGACCAGGGCCGGCCCGGCGGACCACCCATACTTCCCCGGGCGGTCGATCCAGGAGATCTGCCTCGCGGCGGTCGACGACGCGGGACTGCCCGGCCGGGGACCGGGCGCCGGCGAGAAGCTGCGCTTCGTGCCGTCCGAGTGGCTTTCGACCTACCTGCACTGGATCCGCAACCTGCAGGACTGGTGCATCTCGCGCCAGTTGTGGTGGGGCCACCAGATCCCGGCGTGGTACGACGAGGCCGGCGACGTCTACGTCGCGCGCGACGAGCCGGCGGC
>JADZDA010000063.1 GCA_020851255.1 Burkholderiales bacterium
GCCCGCCTGCGCCGAGATGTGCGCGACCAAGGCGCTGCTGGCCGGCGACGGCGACATCGTCGCCGACATCTATCGCCATCGGGTCACCACCCGCGGCAAGGGCGGCGACGTCTGGGGCTGGGCGACCGCCTACGGCCGTCCGGACACCCCCGCGAAACCCGCGCCCGGAGCCAAGTCATGAGGAAGCTCGCGATGGTCGCCGCCGCGGCGGCGTTCGCGCTCGCCGGCTGCGGCGAACGCCCGCAGGTGGTCCAGTACAAGCAGGGGACCTACCAGGGCAAGCCCGACCAGCCGCCCTACGCCGTCGCGCCCTACGACGGCAACAAGCAGAAATGGGAGAGCGACATCCGCTCGCGCAGCCAGAACCAGAACGAATACAAGCGGACGAGCTGATGCCCCGGTCCTGCGGTCACTGGCACGACGACGGGCGCGAGTCGACGCGCCGCGATTCGGCAGGAATCCTCCGGAACCGGACCTTGGGAGCGCGACGATGAGGTCGATACTCAGCGCAACGACGCTGCTGCTCGCGGCCCTGGGCTTCGCGACGACGGTGTCCGCCCAGTCGCCGGCCGTCAGCCCGGCCGAGGCGGACCTCGCGAAGCAGCAGGCGGCGCAGCAGCAGTCCCAGCCGCTCAACAACCAGCCGGTCTGGCGCGAAGTGCGGTCGGGACTGCCGCAGATGACCACGCAGCGCGGCCGCGAGACCGACATCCTGATCCAGCCGCAGGGCCAGACCTGGCGGGCGCTGCGCAACGGGCAGGTCACGCTGTGGGGAGGCTGGCTGCTGGTCGCGATGGTGCTCGCGGTGGCCGCGTTCTACTGGCGCCGCGGGACGATCCCGCTGTCCGAGCCGCCGACCGGTCGCAAGGTCCGCCGGTTCTCGACCGGGGAGCGGGTGGTCCACTGGGCGACGGCGGTGTCGTTCTGCGTGCTCGCGCTGACCGGGCTGGTCGTCACGTTCGGCAAGAACATCCTGCTGCCGCTGCTGGGCTACACGCTGTTCTCGTGGCTCGCGACGCTGTCGAAGACGCTGCACAACTTCGTCGGCCCGCTGTTCGTCGTCTGCACGATCCTGATCTTCTTCATGTTCGTCCGCGACAATGTCTGGCAGCGCGGCGACGACGCTTGGATCCGCAAGGCCGGCGGACTGTTCACCCAGGGCGGTCACGTCCCGTCGAACCGGTTCAACTTCGGCGAGAAGACCTGGTTCTGGTTCGGCGTGACGTTCCTCGGGATCGCGGTCGGCGCGTCGGGCCTCGTGCTCGATTTCCCGAACTTCGAGCAGACCCGCTCGACGATGCAGATCGCCAACATCGTCCATCTCGCCGGTGCGCTGCTGTTCATCGTGCTCTCGCTCGGCCACATCTACATGGGCACGCTGGGGGTGGCCGGCGCGTACGACTCGATGCGCACCGGCTACGTCGACGAGACCTGGGCGAAGGAACACCACGAGTACTGGTACGAGGACATGAAGTCGGGGAAGATCCCGGCCGATGTGCAGCCGGCGCCGACGACGTCGGCGCGGATGGCCTGACGTCCGACGTCCGGCACGCCCTCGGTGGGCGGCGCGGACGGCCGGCAGGGGAGAGACGATGAACACGACGTTCCGGGGAATCATCGGCGCGGCATTGGTACTCGCGGCCTTCGGCGTCGCGATGGCGAAGCTGCCACCGGCGCCGCCGCCCACCGACGCGCAGAAGGCCGCCGCCGAGGAGAAGAAGGCGAAGGACGCCGCCGCCGCCGACGCGGCGAAGGCGGCGCAGGCGCGCGCCGAGGACCGCGTCGCCGCCCGTTACTACGCCGAGATGAAGGCGAAGGGCAAGCCGGTCACCGCGCCGCAGATGGCGGCGTCCGCGCCGCCGGCTCCGGCTGCGAAAGGCGGGGCGCCCGCCGCGAAGGCGCCGGCGAAGAAGTAACGTCCGCATCGCTGCGCACGACCTGACGGGGCGCCACGGCGCCCCGTTTTCGTTGCGCGCGGCAACCGAGACTCACCGCATTCGTCGCGTGTGAGCGATAATCTACGCAATAAAAATGCGCGAAATGGACGATTCAAGCCATTTTCCGCCCCTGCCATCCCGGTGCTCCCGGGCACGATGTCGACCTCGCCCGCCGGCCGGGCCCGATTCCGGAGAGCATCCGCGATGAACCTCGTCCAGTCGCTCCTCACCGCGCTCCGCGACCACGGCGCGCGCGAGATCTTCGGCATACCCGGCGACTTCGCGCTGCCGTACTTCCGCATCGTCGAGTCGTCGGGAATCCTGCCGCTCTACACGCTGTCGCACGAGCCGGCGATCGGCTTCGCGGCCGACGCGTCGGCGCGGATGCGCGGGAGCCTCGGCGTGGCGGCGGTCACCTGGGGCGCGGGCGCGCTCAACATGGTCAACGCGGTCGCGGCCGCGTACGCCGAGAAGTCGCCGGTCGTCGTGCTCTCCGGCGGTCCCGGCAAGGGCGAGGCGGCGTCGGGGCTGCTGCTGCACCACCAGGCGAAGACGATCGACTCGCAGTACCGGATCTTCGAGGAGATCACCTGCGACCGCGCGCGGCTCGACGACGCGGCGCGCGCGCCGGCCGACATCGCGCGCGTGCTCGCGCACTGCCTCGAGCACTCGCGCCCGGTGTACATCGAGATCCCGCGCGACATGGTCGAGGCGCCGTGCGCGAAGGTCGTGCCGCTGCCGCCGCGATCGGTCGACATGGACGCGGTCGACGCGTGCGTCGATGAACTGCTCGCGCGGCTCGCCGCCGCGCGCTCGCCGGTGCTGATGGCCGGCGTCGAAGTCCGCCGCCACGGCCTCGAGGAGCAGGTCGCCGAACTCTCGCGGCGCATCGGGCTGCCTGTGGTGACGAGTTTCATGGGACGCGGCCTCCTCGCCTACTCGGACGCACCGCTCGTCGGCACGTACATGGGCGTGGCAGGCACGCCCGAGATCACGCGGCTGGTCGAGGAATCCGACGGTCTCTTCCTGCTGGGCGAGATCGTCAGCGACACCAACTTCGCGGTGTCCGAGAAGAAGATCGACATGCGCCGCACGATCCGCGCGCTCGACGGCTCGGTGACGATGGGTTTCCACGTCTACCCGGACGTTCCGCTCGCGGTGCTGGTCGAGCGCCTGCTCGCGAAGATGCCGGCCTGGTCGGCGCCGGCGCGCGCGGTGCCGATCGCCAGGCCGGTGTTCCCGCGCGGTCTCACCCGCGACGACGGGCCGATCGCGCCCAACGACATCGCCGTCGCGGTCAACGACCTGATGGCCAGGCATGGCCGGATCCCCATCGCCTCCGACATCGGCGACTGCCTGTTCACCGCGATGGACATCGAGCCGACCGCGCTCGTGGCGCCCGGCTACTACGGCACGATGGGCTTCGGTGTGCCGGCCGGACTCGGTCTGCAGGCGGCCTCCGGCGAGCGGCCGATCGTGCTGGTCGGCGACGGCGCGTTCCAGATGACCGGCTGGGAGCTGGGCAACGCGGCGCGCTACGGATTCGACCCGGTGGTGATCGTGTTCAACAACGCGTCGTGGGGAATGCTCACGACCTTCCAGCCGGAATCGAAGTTCAACGCGATCGGCGAGTGGCGCTTCGCCGAGACGGCGGCGGCGCTCGGCGGCGAAGGCGTGCGGGTGCGCACGCGCCGAGAGCTGGGCGAGGCGCTGGACCGCGCATGGTCCGAGCGCGGTCGCTTCCGGCTGATCGAGGCGATGATCCCCCCGGGCGTCGTGTCGTCGACGCTGGCGCGTTTCGCGGCCGGGGTCAAGCGGCTGCAGTCGCCGGCGAAGGGCTGAGGCGCCCGCGCTGCCGGGGTTACAGCTTGAGCGCGACCAGCGCGACCGCCGGCACGAACAGCAGCAGCGCCACGCGCGCGAAGTCGGACACGAGGAACGGCGCCACGCCGCGGAAGGTCTCGATCATCGGGACGTCGCGCGCCATGCTGTTGATGATGAACACGTTCATGCCGACCGGCGGCGTGATCAACCCGATCTCGACGACCATCAGGGCGAGGATGCCGAACCAGATCGCCTTCGAGGTCTCGTTCAGGCCCCAGAAATCCAGGCCCATCACGATCGGGAAGAAGATCGGGATCGTGAGCAGCAGCATCGACAGGCTGTCCATGATGCAGCCCAGCACCAGGTAGATCAGGATGATCGCGAGCATGACGCCGATCGGCGGCACGCCCAGGCCCGCGATCCAGGCGGCGAGCTCCTTGGGCAGCATCGTCAGCGCGAAGAAGACGTTGAGCACGTCGGCGCCCAGCATGATGAGGAAGATCATGCCGGTCGCGGCGGCGGTGCCGTAGAGGCAGTCCAGGATTCCGCGACCTTTCAACCCGCCGGAGCGCCAGGCGACGAACCCGGTCGCCAGGGCCCCGATCGACGCCGCCTCGGTCGGCGTGAAGATCCCGCCGTAGATGCCGCCGATGACGACCGCGAAGATGAGCAGCACGGGCCAGACGTCGACGAGCGCGCGGACCCGCTCGGCGATCGGCAGCTTCTCGCCCGGCGGTGCGTGCTCGGGGTGGAGCCGCGCGATGATCGCGATCACGACCATGTAGCCGGCGGTGGCGAGCACGCCGGGGATGACGGCGGCCATGAAGAGCTTGGCGATGTTCTGCTCGGTCAGGATCGCGTAGATGACCAGCGGCACCGACGGCGGGATCAGGATGCCCAGCGTGCCGCCGACGGCGATGGCGGCGGTCGCGAGCCGGGGCGAATAGCGTTGCGCGCGCATCTCGGGCAGCGCGACCTGGCCCATCGTCGCCGCCGTCGCGAGCGAGGAGCCGCAGATCGCACCGAATCCCGCGCAAGCGCACACGACGGCCATCGCCATGCCGCCGCGCCAGTGGCCGATCGCCGCGTTGCCGGCGCGGAACAGCGCGCGCGACAGCCCGCCGTGCGTCGCGAACTGGCCCATCAGCAGGAACAGCGGGACCACCGACAGGTCGTAGACCGAATAGCGCGCGTAGACCGCGTTCTGCAGGTAGTTGAGCAGCGGCGCGAGGCCGGAAACCCAGACGTAACCGATCGCGCCGGCGGCGAACATCGCGACGCCGATGTGCACGCGCAGCGCGAGCAGCGCGAGCATCAGGACGGTGATGACCGCGCCCTGCTCGACGCCGGTCACGGCGCGGCCCCGGAGCGGAAGTCCTGCCGCGCCGTGTAGAGCGCGGCGGCGCCCAGGAGCAGGAAGGAGACGGTCATCGGCACGTAGGCGACCCAGGTCGGGAAGCCGATCAGCATCGACGCGTCACGGCTCTTCCACAGGTCGAGCGTCCCGTAGCCGACGCGCCAGCCGACGACGAACGCGATCGCCGCCAGCAGGAGCGAGGCTGCGAAATCGAGCGCGCGATTGAACCCGGCCGATGCGCGGGCGGTGAAGAAGTCGACGATCACGTGCCCTCGCGCGAGCTGGCAGTACGGCAGCGTCATCGAGACCGCCGCGGCGCACATCACCTGGACGAGTTCGTAGTCGCCGAGGATCGGCTTGCCCAGGAGCGACCGGCCGGCGATGCTCGCGAGCGACATCGCCGCCATCAGGATCAGCAGCGCGCCGCCGCCGATCGCCAGGACCTGGCAGGCGGAGACCAGCAGACGACCGGCCGGCCCGTTCGGACGCGGCAGGCCGGTGCGGGCGAGGGATTCGGACATGGCTGGCCGGAGGGACCGCGTAGCGGCAGGTTACACCACACCCGCGCGCCGGCCGGAACACCGGCGCGGGCGCGCGGCGTTTCCGGCCGGGCCGGGTCCGCGGTCCGGTCAGGGCGTGTGCTTGCGGACGAGCTCGCGCGCCGAGCGGATCAGCGCCTTGCCGTCCTGGCCCTTGCCCGAGATCGACGACGCCCACTGGTCCTCCAGCGACGCGGTCGCCTGGCGCCAGCGATTGAGTTCGTCGGCGGGGATCACGTTGACCTTGACCCCGCCCTCGGCGATCTTCTGCTTCGCCGGCACGTCGGCGCCGCCCTGGAGCCGGCCCATCCAGCCCGACAGTTCGAGGCCGGAATTGCGATCGATGACCGCCTTGAGATCAGCCGGCATCGCGTTGTACTTCGCGAGGTTCATCGCCGTCGCGAAGACCGTCGCGCACATCGCCGGCTGGCCGCGGTCGGTCTCGGCGACGAACTTGGTCAATTCGTCCAGCTTGATCGACGGCGCGATCTCGTAGGGAACGACCGCTCCGTCGATGACGCCCTTGGACAGTCCCTCGGGGATGCCGGGCAGCGGCATGCCGACCGGTGTGGCGCCCAGCATCGCCAGCATGCTGCTGGTCTGCCGGTTGGGCGCGCGGACCTTGAGGCCCTTGAAGTCCGCCTGCGTGCGGATCGGCTGCTTGGTCGTGTAGACGTTGCACGGGCCGTTGACGTTGAGCGCGAGGAGCTTGGTCTCCTTGAACTCGTCCTTCGCGTAGGTCGCCGCGTACTCCCACGCCGCGCGGCTGGTCGCCTCGGCGGTCGAGGCCATGAACGGCAGCTCGAAGACCTCGATCAGCGGGAACCGGCCGGCGGTGTACGCCGGGATCGTGAAGATCACGTCGACGACGCCGTCGCGCGCCTGATCGTAGAGCTGCGGCGGCGATCCGCCGAGCTGCATCGACGGGAACACGTCGCACTTGATCCGGTTCCCGGACTCCTTGGCGACCTTCTCGCACCAGGGCACGAGCATCGACGCGTGCTGCGGTGACTTGGGGCTCCCCCAGTGGTGCACCTTGAGCGTCACCTCCTGCGCGAGGGCGGTCGCGCCCATCGTCGCACCCAGACATCCGACCGCCACCAGCGTAGCCGTGCGCTTCATGGTCTCCTCCCGGCGTGGTTCCATTCGAAACCGCCGCGCCCTCGGGCGCCGCGGTGCCGGTCCGGGGACGGGCCGCGCCTCCCGCGCGGGGGCCACCCCGACGGCGGCGCGGTCAATGATAGGCAACGGCCCGCCGGCGTCCGATTCCGATTTCGTCACCGGCGATCGCTCCCGGCGATCACTCGCCCGGAGGAGCGGATTCCGAAAGGCGATTGCCCTCCGCCGTTTTGGAATCACGGGGCGCCCGGTGCGGCTCCTAGAATTCGCGCCACGTTTGCGGCGACCCGCAGTCCCATCGATCCGCCGTACGCCCGGCCGCGAGGCCGCGGCGCCGGCCCCGGCGAGGAACTTCCGTGATTTCGGGCGAGCTCAAGTTTTCGGTCCTGTTGTTCGGGATCCATCAGGCGCTGCGGGTGCAGGCACGCCGCTACCCGGACTACGCGCGGCGGCTCGCCGAGCGCGACTTCACCGCCCAGATGCGCACCGCCGACGGCGCGGTCGCGCGTCACTACACGTTCCGGGGCGGCCGCGTGTCGTCCGGCCGCGGACTGCACCCGAAGCCGGACGTGACGATCAGCGTCGCCGATGCCGACCTGGGCGCGCGGTTGTTCCGGCCGGACGTCGACCATCTCGAACGCATCGAGGCGATCAAGGGCTTCCGCCTGCAGGCCGAGGGGGCCGACGACCTGGTCGTCTGGTTCACGCAGACGCTCGGGATGATCGCCACGCTGGGCTGGGAGCACGGTCTCGACCTGGGCGACGGCGTGAAGCGCTACGTCACGAACACCAACGGCGGGCCGATGTTCGTGCACGTGAAGGACGGCAAGATCCTGCGCGTGCTGCCGATCGAGTTCGACGGCACCGACGCCGCGTCGTGGACGATCGAGGCGCGCGGCCGCCGGTTCTCGCCGCCGCGGCAGACGACGCTCGCCCCGCACTCGATGTGCGTGAAGTCGACGATCTACTCGCCCGACCGGCTCCTCTATCCGATGAAGCGCGTCGACTTCGATCCGAAGGGCGAGCGCAACTGCCAGAACCGCGGCATCTCCGGGTACGTGCGCATCAGCTGGGACGAAGCGCTCGATATCGTCACCTCCGAGATCCAGCGCGTGAAGCGCGACTTCGGGCCGGGCGCGATCATGGCGAACCACGGCTCGCACCACACCTGGGGCAACGTCGGCTACTACATCAGCGCCGCGTACCGGTTCTTCAACGCGATCGGGACCACGCGCGTCGTCCACAACCCCGACAGCTGGGAAGGCTGGTACTGGGGCGCGATGCACCACTTCGGCCACAGCATGCGGCTGGGCCAGACCGAGACCTACGGGCTGGTCGAGGACCTCCTCAAGGAGGCCGAGATGGTCGTGTTCTGGTCGGCCGACCCGGAGTGCACCAGCGGCTCGTACTCGGCGTTCGAGGGGACCTCGCGCCGCCAGTGGCTGAAGGACCTGGGCATCGAGCTCGTCCACATCGACCCGTACTACAACCACACCGCGGCTCTGCTGGGCGGCAAGTGGTTCGCGCCGAAGCCGGGCACCGATGCGGCGATGGCGATGGCGATCGCGCAGGTCTGGATCGAGGAGGGGACCTACGACCGGTTCTTCGTCGAGCAGCGCAGCGTCGGCTTCGGGAAGTGGAAGGCGTACCTGACCGGCGACGAGGACGGCGTCGCCAAGACCCCGGAGTGGCAGGAGGGCGAGACCGGCGTGCCGGCGCAGGACGTGCGCGCGCTGGCGCGCCGCTGGGCCGCGAAGAAGACCTACCTGGGCGCCGGCGGCTGGGGCAACGGCCATGGCGGCGCCTGCCGCTCGGCGACCGGCATCCAGTGGGCGCGCGCGCTCGCCTGCCTGATGGCGATGCAGGGGATGGGCAGGCCCGGCGTCAACTACGGGCTGCTCCAGTGGGGCACGCCGATCGACCTCAAGTTCTCGTTCCCCGGCTACGCCGACGGCGGCATGTCCGGCGACATCGAGAACACCGGCCTGGGCATCAGCTACTACCAGCGGATGCCGCAGCTCCCGTCGTTCAACACGTCGACGCAGAAGGTGCCGCGGCTTTCGATCCCCGAGGCGATCCTCGAAGGCAAGGCCGAGGGCTACCCGTGGGACGGCAAGACGATCGAGGGCCAGTTCCAGAAGTTCAGCTATCCGAAGGCCGGCCACTCGACGATCCAGATGCTCTACAAGTACGGCGGCGCGTCGATCGGCACGATGACCGACACCAACCGCTACGTGAAGGCGTACCGGACCGACAAGCTGCCGTTCGTCGTCAACCAGTCGATCTGGTTCGAGGGCGAGGCGAAGTTCGCCGACGTGCTGCTGCCGGCGTGCACGAACTTCGAGCGCTGCGACATGAGCGAGTTCGGCGGGACCGGCGGCTACGCGTTGCACGGACAGACGCAGATGAACCACCGCGTCGTGCTGATGCAGCACAAGTGCATCGAGCCGCTGGGCGAGTCGAAGTCGGACTACCGGATCTTCACCGAGCTCGCGTCGCGGCTCGGACTCGGAACCTACTTCTCCGAGGGGATGACCGAGCTGGACTGGGTCAGGCGGATGTTCGACGCGTCCGACCTGCCGAAGCACATCGCGTGGAAGGACTTCCTGAAGAATGGCTATTTCGTCGTGCCCGCGCCCGCCGAGAGCGAGCGCGACCCGCCGTCGCTGCGCTGGTTCTACGAGGGACGCAAGAAGGACGCGCCCGAGCCGCACCCGCTGCCCGGCGACTACACCGAACGCTATCTCGAGGGCCTGCAGACGCAGTCGGGCAAGTTCGAGTTCGAGTGTTCGAGCCTCAAGCGCTTCGACGCGGACGACCCGGAGCGCCCGCCGATCGTGAAGTACCTGCGGTCCTGGGAGGGCCCGGGCACCGAGCTGCACGACCGCTATCCGCTGCAGCTCATCAGCCCGCACTCGCGCTTCTCCTACCACACGCTCTCCGACGGCAAGGACAGTTCGGTCAACGACATCGAGGAGCACCGCGTCCTCGTCGACGGCTACTACTACTGGGTGATCCGGATCAACGCCGAGGACGCGGCGGCCCGGGGCCTGGGTCCCAACGATCTGGTCCGCGTCTACAACGACCGGGGCGCGGTCGTGTGCGCGCTGCGCCCGACGCAGCGGCTGCCGCGCGGGGTCGTGCACGCGTACGAGTCGTCCGCCGTCTACGATCCGATCGGCGAGCCCGGGCATTCGGTCGACCGCGGCGGCTGCATCAACCAGCTCACGCCGCGCCGGTCGATCGCGAAGAAGGTGACCGGCACCGCGGCCAACTCCTGCCTGGTCGAGATCGAGCGCTGGGACGGGTCGGGTGCATTGCGGCCGAAGCCCGCGCCGGACCGCCGGGCGAGCGGGGTGTACGCATGAAAAAGTGGAATCTCGTGATCGACGTGGCGAAGTGTTTCAACTGCCACTGCTGCACGCTCGCCTGCCACGACGAGTACCACGGCAACGACTTCCCCGGCTACGCGGCGTCGATGCCCAGGCACGGGCCGAACTGGATCCGGATCGTCCAGCGCGAGACCGGCGCCGTGCCGATGGTCGAGGTCTCGTACCTGCCGACGATGTGCAACCACTGCGACGATCCGCCGTGCGCGAAGGTCGCGCGCGACGGCGCGGTGGTCAAGCGTCCGGACGGCATCGTCGTGATCGTGCCGGAGAAGGCGCGCGGCCAGCGGCAGATCGTCGACGCCTGCCCGTACGGCGCCGTGACCTGGAACGAGGAGCGGCAACTGCCGCAGGCCTGGCCGTTCGACGCGCACCTGCTGGACGCGGGCTGGCAGCGCACGCGCGGCGCGCAATCGTGTCCGACGCAGGCGATGCGCTCCGTCTGTGTCGAGGACGAGGAGATGCGCAGGCTCGCCGCCGACCAGGGGCTGGAGGTGCTGCACCCCGAGCACGGCACCCGGCCGCGCGTCTGGTACCGCAACCTCGACCGCTACAGGACGCTCTTCGTCGGCGGATCGGTCGCCGGCGAGGTCGCCGGGCGCATCGAGTGCGTCGAGGGCGCGCGGGTGACGCTCGAGCACGCGGGGCGCGCGCTCGCGACCGCCCGCACCGATCCGTACGGCGACTTCAAGTTCGGATCGCTGGCGCCGTCGAGCGGCGCGCACCGGGTCGTCATCGAGAGCGACCGCTACGCGCCGCTGGCGATCGACGTCTCGCTCGCCGGCGCGAGCGTCTACCTGGGCGTCGTCCGGCTGCCCGCCCGTGCGGCCGCGGGGCCGGCCCGGGGCACCGCCGCGGCGCAAGGCGCCGTTCCCAACCACTGACGCGGAGGAGATGCCGTGGCCTACCTGTTCCACCAGGATGAACTGCCCAAGCTGGTTTCGAAGGTTCCCGGACGCGAGCGCGTGTTCTTCGTGAGCAAGGAGCTGACGAAGGTCGACGACATGCTCGCGGGGATCATGCGCTACGCGCAGGGCGCGTCGTCGCCGTACCACTATCACAAGAACTGCGAGCACTTCTACTTCATCATGGAAGGGCAGGCGACCGTCGAGACGCCCGAGGGCGTCACGCCGGTGGGGCCCGGCGACATGATATTCATCCCGGCCGAGGAGCGGCATCGGCTGCGCTCGATCACGCCGCTCTTCTATTTCGAATTCCAGGCGCCCAACCGGTTCCAGACCACGATCCTCGACGGAACGCCGGCCGACCTCCTGTGGGAGAAGGTCGACGGCAAGGTCTGGGTGCAGAGCTAGCGCTGTCGTCGCAGCAACGAACCGGAGGAGACCTCGATGTCGACGAAGTTCATCAAGACCGGCGCGCTGCCGCGCGTGCATCAGGCCGGCGCGGGCGAGGCGGCCGACGTGCTCAACCAGGCGATCTGCGGCGCGAAGAACGTGCGCGCGACGCTGCGCTGGCTGCGCGGCGGCGACCGGCTGCTCACCGAACAGAAGGCGAGGACGCACCAGCTCGTCTATGTGATGGAGGGGAGCGGCGTGATCAGCCTCGACGGCAAGGACTATCCGGTCGGCAAGGGCGCCGGCGTCTACTGCGGGCCCGGCGAATCGGCCGGCGTGCGCCCCGACGGCGGCGAGATCAAGCTCTTCCACCTGGTCGTTCCCGAAGTGGCCGACGCGACCTGACGGACCCGGACCCGGGCGCGGAACTCCCGGGGGTCGGCGTCCGGTGCGGGCCCCGCGGCGCGCGTCGGAGACAGTCGCGTCGGATCGCGTCCGGTCGCGCACCGGCGGGACCGGGCGGCGGCCACCGTGCCGCGGATACAGGGGAGCGAACGATGGAAAACGCGACGGAGGCGGCACGGGCGGGCCCGGCGGCGTCGGGCACGACGGTCGTCAAGAGCGTCTGCCGCAGTTGCCATGGCGGCTGCGGCGTCAAGCTGCACGTGCAGGACGGTCGCCTGGTCAGGGTCGAGGGTGATCGCGAATCGCCGTTGAATCGCGGGCGCCTGTGCCCGATCGGCACGCGGACGATCGACCTGGTCTACCACCCCGACCGGCTGCAATACCCGATGCGCCGGACCGGCGCGCGCGGCGAGGGGAAGTGGCGGCGGATCTCCTGGGACGAGGCGCTGGGCGAGATCGCCGATCGGCTGCAGGCGATCAAGGCCGAATTCGGCGCCGAGTCGATCGCGATGGGCACCGGCACCGGCCGCCACCACATCCGCTGGGTGTCGCGCTTCGGCCACGCGCTGGGCACGCCCAACTGGTGCGAGCCGGGCTTCGCGCAGTGCTTCCATCCGCGGATCAACGCGTCGATCCTGACGATGGGCGACCTGCCGGTCAACGATTTCCTGAGCGGCACGCCGCCGCAGTGCATCGTCTACTGGGGTCACAACCCGGTCAATTCCGGACCCGACGGCGAGACGCGCTTCGTCTCGCGCGACGCGCACGCGGCGGCGGCGAAGACCATCGTCGTCGATCCGCGGCGCACCGAGCTCGCGAAGGAAGCCGACCTCTGGCTGCAACTGCGGCCGGGCACCGACGACGCGATGGCGCTCGCCTGGCTCCACACGATCATCGAGGAGGGACTCCACGACCGCGCGTTCGTGAGCGAGTGGACGCACGGTTTCGACCGGCTCGCCGAGCGCGTGCGCGGCTACAGCCCCGAGTGGGCCGAGCCGATCACCTGGGTGCCGGCCGCCGACATCCGCGCGGCGGCGCGCCTGTACGCGGCGACGCGTCCGTCGATGATGGAGTGGGGCTGCGCGATCGAGCACACGCCCAACTGCATCCAGACGGTCCGCGCGATCTCCATGCTGCCGGCGCTCACCGGCAACATCGACGTGCCCGGCGGCTGGGTGCTCGGGATGAAGGGACTGGGCCGCTTCCCCAGCCTGATCGAGAACCTCTCGCCGGAGATGAACGCGAAGCGGCTGGGCGCCGACCGGTTCAAGATGCTGGGTGGCGAGGGCGCGGACCTGCCGGCCGCGCACATCCCGACGCTGCTGACCGCGATGCGCGACGGCGTCCCCTACCCGGTCAAGGCGTTCCTGGTCTTCGGGAACAACACGCTGACCACGTTCGGCAACGCGAGGATGGCGCACGAGGCGCTGATGAAGCTCGACCTGCTGGTCGTCGCCGACCTGTTCATGACGCCGACCTGCGAGCTCGCGGACATCGTGCTGCCCGCGGCGTCCTGGCCGGAGCTCGACCAGCTCGCCGGGTTGCCGACGATCGCGGCCAATGTCGTGCTGGCGCAGCGCAAGGCGGTGCGGATCGGCGAGTGCAAGTCCGACGAGGAGATCTTCGTCGAGCTCGCGCGCAGGATGAAGCTCGAACTGGGCACCGAGGACGTCGACACGGTGCTCGCCCAGCAGCTCGCGCGCGGCTGCGGCGTGGCGCTGGACGAGCTGCGCGAGCGCGGCTTCCACTCGATGCCGATGCGCTTCCACAAGTACCGCGACGGCGGGTTCAGGACGCCGACGAAGAAGTTCGAGTTCCATTCGACGCGGATGGAATCGATGGGCTACGACCCGCTGCCCTACTACGAGGAGCCGCCGGAGAGTCCGATCGCCACTCCCGGGGTCGCGAAGGACTTCCCGCTGGTGCTGACCTCCGGCGCGCGCATCCCGTTCTTCTTCAACTCCGAGCACCGGCAGATCGCCGCGCTGAGGCGCGCGCATCCGGATCCGCTGGTGGAGATCCACCCGGACACCGCCGCCGCGCACGGCATCGCCGCCGGCGACTGGGTCTGGATCGAGACCCTGCGCGGCAGGATCCGGCAGAAGGCGAAGCTGACCGACGGCATCGACCCGCGCGTCGTCCATGTCGAGCACGGCTGGTGGTTCCCCGAGGAGCCCGGTCCGGAGCACGGCGTGTGGAAATCGAACGCGAACGTGCTGACGCGCAACGACCCGCCGTACGATCCGGCGATGGGCCCCTACCACCTGCGCGGCCTGCTCTGCCGGATCGCCCTGGTGCGGCCCGGCGAGGCGTGAGCCCGCCCGCGCGCGATGGCGCGTCCCCGACCGGCGCCGAGGCGGCCCCCGACCGCGCGGCGCGGCGATTCGCCGGGGCGCGGCGCTGCGGGTATGCTTGCGTCCGCGGACGCGCCCGCTCGCGTCCCGCCCTCGTCGATGACGGCCCCGTTGAAACTGAGCCAGCTGCGCCACCTGGTCGCCGTCGTGGAGTGCGGCACCGTCCGCCAGGCCGCGCGGTCGATGTTCCTCTCGCAGTCGTCGGTCACCAAGAGCATCCAGCAGCTCGAACAGGCGGTCGGCACCGCGCTGCTCAAGCGCACGCCGCACGGCGTGGCGCCGACGGCGGCGGGGCGGGCGCTGATCGCCCGCGCGAAGGTCGTCGAGAACGAGCTGCGCGAGGCCCGCAACGACATCGACACGATCCTGGGGGCCGGGAGCGGCGAGGTCCGCATCGCCGCGTCGCCGACGGTCGCCACTTCGCTGCTGCCGCTCGCCGTGCTCGGCTTCCGGCGCTCGCGCCCGAAGGTGTCGCTGCAGTTGCACGAGGGCGTGTATCCCGACGTGCTGAAGGCGGTGCGCGCCGGCGAACTGGACTTCGCGATCTGCCTCGTGCCCGAATGGGTCGAGGACGAGACCGTGACCTTCGAGATCCTGCTGCGCGACACGGTGACGCCGGCGGTGCGCGTCGGCCATCCGTACGCCGGACGGCGGATGAAGCTCGCCGACCTGCGCACGGCCGAGTGGGTGATCTACCGGCGCGGCCAGAGCGGACGGGACATCTTCGAGCGGACCTTCGTCGCGGCGGGGCTCGAGCCGCCGACCGGGATGATCGAGAGTTCGTCGTTCGCCTGCGTGATGTCGATGGTCGAGCGCGGCGACTTCGTCACGCTGCTGCCGCGCCAGATCCTCTCCGATCCCGCGGTCCGTCGCAGCATCTCGCCGATCGACATGCACACGCCGATGCCGTCGTGGAACGTCGCGGTCATCTACCCGGCGCACCGCGAGCCCACGCCGGTATGCCGGGCCTTCCTCGACGAGATCCGCGACGCGTCGCGCCAGCTCGTCGCCGCGGGCGGCGCGCGGCGCTGAAGGTGCCGCGGCCGCGCCGGACCTCCGGCGCCGGCGCGCGTGGCGGAGCGGCGGTCCGATCGGCCGTCGTCGTGCGCGGCTGAGCGCCGATGGCCGCGCCGAAACCCGACCGGTTCGACCAGGCGGCGGTCGCGCCGACCCCGCACGCCGGTCACAGGCGCGGCGAGGCGACGGCCTGGCCCGCGATCGCGGCGGCGATGCTCTGCGGCGTCGCCGTGTCGATGAACATCGGCAAGCTGCCGATCGCGCTGCCGGCGATGCGCGCCGATCTCGGCCTGTCGCTGGTCGCGGCCGGATGGCTCGCGGCGATGTTCAACACCATCGCGATGGCGGGCGGCGTCTTCGCGGGCATCCTCGCCGACCGCAGCGGCGCGCTGCGCTTCTGCGTCGGCGCGATGATCGCGAGCGGCGCCGGCGCGCTGGTGGCGATCGCCGTCCCCGGGGAGGGGGCGTTGCTCGCGTCGCGTGCGATCGAGGGGGTCGGCTTCATCGCGGTCGCGGTCGCCGCGCCGGCGCTCGTCTCGGCGGCGGCGACGTCGTCGCAACGACGCCTCGCGCTCGCGATCTGGAGCTGCTACATGCCGTCGGGCATCGCGCTGGGTATGCTGCTCGCGCCGCCGCTGCTCGCCGTCGCCGGCTGGCGGGCGCTGTGGACGGTCGCGTTCTGCTTCACCGTGGCGGCGATGGCCCTGCTGGTGGCCCAGCGCCGCCGGTACGACGGCGCGCCCGCGTCCGGTGGCGCGACGTTCGCCGACGTCGGCGCCGCGCTGCGCAAGCCGGCCGCGTGGCTGCTCGCCGTGACGCTCGCCTGCTTCGCCGTCCAGTTGTTCGCGATCGTCACCTGGTTGCCGACGTTCCTGCGCGAGCAGCGGGGTGTCGATGCGACGACCGCCGCCGCGCTGACCGCGTTCGCGATCGCGATCGGCATGCCCGGCAACCTCGTGGGGGGCAAGCTCGTGCAGCGGGGCGGGCACCGCGGGCGCATCGTCGCCGCGTCGATGCTGGGCTGCGTGCTCTGCAGCGTCGGCATCCTGTCCGCGGCGCTGCCCGACGGCCTGCGCTACGCGCTGTGCCTCGCGCTGTCGCTGGTCGGCGGCATCGTGCCCGCGGCGGTGATCTCGTCGTCGGCGGTGCTCGCCGACAAGCCGCAGCAGGTTTCCACGCTGCAGGGGCTCTACATGCAGGCGTCCAATGTCGGCCAGTTCGCCGGCGCGCTCGCGGTCGCCTGGGCGGTGTCGGCCGCGGGCGGCGCCTGGTCCGCCGCGCTGTGGGTGACGGTGCCGGCCGGATTGGTCGGCGCCGGCGCGGCGCTGGCGCTGGCGCGACGGCAGCTTCATTCGCATCGGCCGACGGGCGCGTAGCGAAGGTCGCGCGGCAGCGGGTGCGTGCGGGTGCGGGCGTCCGGCGAGTCGGAGTCACGTGGTAGTCTCACGGTCCGCCATCCGCTGTCGAACAATCCGTGCGACTGAAGGCCCAAGGCCTCGCGGCCCGCATCTACTTCGCGTTCGTAGTGGCGGCTGTCGTGCCGACGCTGGTCGCGGGCCTGGTCGGCATCTACTTTTCGCTCGATGCGCTGCGTCGCGAGACGCTCCAGCACCTCGAGCAGGAAGTCGGCAGTCGTGCCGACGGCATGGCGCGGTTCTTCGACCAGCTCGCGAGCGAGCTTCTCTATCTCGCCAGTTCGTCACTGCTGAACGACGTCGCCAGCGCCATCGGCGAGGGACGGACGTCGATCCAACCGTCGGTTCGCCAGCGCCTGGAACGCGACTACGCGGCGTTCGCGCGTGCCTATCCCTACATCTACCAGGTGCGCTTCCTGGACGCCGCCGGCCATGAGGTCGTCCGCGTCGACCGTCGCGACGAGCGGCTCTACACGGTGCCCGTCGACGAGTTGCAGGACAAGTCCGGGCGCTACTATGTCCACGAAGGCCTCGAGCACGAGCCTGGACAGGTTTACGTCTCTCCGCTCGACCTCAACGTCGAACGCGGTGTCGTCGAGCAACCGGAGCGACCTGTGATCCGTTTCGCGACACCGGTCGCGGACCGCCATGGCGCCAAGCGCGGACTGCTCATCATCAATCTGCATGCGGCGTTCGTGCTCGGCCAGATACAGGACATGGCCGGTGCGCGCAGCGGCACCGCCTTCCTGTTCGATCGCTCGGGTTTTTTCGTCTCCCGGACAGCCGACACGACACAACCTGTGCCGTTCCGGATGCAATCGGTCGAAGCCCTGACGGCGACGATGCCCAGGCAGCTGCTCGCCCGCATCCTCCACCGTGACAAGGGCACCGAGGTGCTCGACGACGACATCGTCGCCTACGCCCCGATCGGCGTGGGCCGCACGCTCGCCGACCGTGCGGACGCAGCGACGCACTGGGCTCTCGCACTCGCGTTCCCGCGGAAGAGGCTGTTCGAGGCGGTGTTCAACTTGTACCTGCTCTACGGCGTGCTCGCGCTGACGCTCGTGGCGACCGCCGTGGCGGGACTCCTGCTGTCCCGGCGCCTGCTCGGCCCGCTCGAGCTGCTGTCCCGCGAAACCGAGGAGATCGCGGAGGGACACTTCGACCGGCGTGTCGAGATCCGGGGCGGGGACGAGATCGCCGAACTCGGTCGGCGATTCAACGCGATGGCCGCGCGTCTCGAACAGACCTACCGTGCGCTCGAGGGTCGCAAGGGAGAGCTGGAGCGCGAGGTGGCCGCCCGCACGGCGGCGCTCGAGCGCGAACAGCAGGAGCGACGCGAACTGGACCGGCAGATGTTCCAGGTCGAGAAGATGACCACCATGGGAGAGGTCGCCATGGGTCTCGCCCACGAGATCGGAAATCCGCTCGCCGGCATGAAGGCGGTCACCCAGATGCTGCTGGAGGAACCGCCGCCACAGCCCCAGCGCGCGTTTCTCGAGCGAATTCTCGGCGAGGTGAACCGGTTGACCGATTTCCTGCGCACTTTCCACGGTTTCGCGGCGCCCCGCGACTTCCATCCGGTCGCCTGCCGACTCGAGCCGGTGCTCGACGATGTCATGCTCTGGACGCGCAAGGAGGCGAGGTCCCGTGGCGTCACCATCGACGTCGTTCCCGGCGCGACCACTGCGCCGCCGCTCTGGGCGGACCCCAACCGCCTGAAGCAAGTGTTGCTCAACCTCGTGATCAACGCGATCCACGCCACGCCGGCGGGCGGTCGCATCGAAATCAGGCCCTGCGCGGACCCGGGAAACGGGGAAGGCGCCGAGGCGGGCGTGCCGAAGCACCGGTTCCACGTGCGCGATACCGGATCGGGCATCGCGCCGGATGTCCTGCCGCGGATCTTCGACGCGTTCTACACGACGCGGGCGGATGGGACGGGCCTCGGGCTCGCCGTGGTCAGGAAGATCGTGCTGCAGCACGGGGCGGACATCGAGGTCGAGTCGAACCCCGGTCAGGGGGCGTGCTTCACGCTCGCGTGGCCGATCGCTCCGCGGAGCGACCCGAAGGCGGAGGGTGTTCTGGCCGGCGACAGCGAGCTTTCCCGGGCGATCGCCGATGGCTGAACGCATCCTCGTCGTCGAAGACGACACCACGATCCGGCTCACTTTGCGCGACGTGCTGGGCCGGCAGGGATACGACGTCGATCTCGCCGAAGACGGCGCGCAGGGGATCGCGAAGTTCCGCGAGTCGGCCTACGCGCTCGTCATGCTCGACCTGCGCCTGCCCGACCTGCATGGCCTCGAAGTGCTCCGGGCGATGCGCGAAACCGACTCCGAGGCGCTCGTGGTCGTGATGACCGCGTATCCGGAAGTGCGCACGGCGGTCGATTGCCTCAAGGCGGGTGCGTACGACTATTTCAACAAGCCGTTCGAGCTCGACGATCTCAAGGAGGTCGTCCGTCGCGCGCTGGAGACGCGCAGGCTGCGGTTGGAGGTCGAGCGGTTGCGTGCGTCGGCGCCCCAGGCCGGGTCGATCGAGGGCATGATCGGGACCAGTCCGGCGTTCCTCGCGATGGTCGAGGTCACGCGACGGATCGCCGCGGCGGCGCGCGTGCCGGTGCTGGTCCGCGGCGAGTCGGGCACGGGGAAGGAGCGGGTCGCGCAGGCGATCCACAATCTCTCGCCCAGGGCGGCCGGCCCGTGGGTGACGCTCAACTGCTCGGCGCTGGCGGAGGGTCTGCTCGAGTCCGAGATGTTCGGACACGAGCGCGGTGCGTTCACCGACGCGAAGAACGCGAAGCGGGGTCTGCTCGAGCTGGCGGACGGCGGGACGCTGGTCCTCGACGAGATCGGCGATCTGTCACTCGCCTTGCAGCCGAAGTTGCTGCGCGCGCTCGAGACCCAGACGTTCCGCCGCGTGGGCGGACAGAAGGAGCTGCGTGTGGACGTGCGGTTCGTCGCCGCCACGAACCGCGACCTCGACGCGATGGTGAAGTCCGGCGGCTTCCGGGAGGATCTCTACTACCGCCTCAACGTCGGCGGAATCGACGTTCCGCCGCTCCGGTCGCGGATCACCGACGTGATGCCGCTCGCGCGTCACTTCCTCGCCGAGGCCGGAACGATGATGGGAATCCACGACCCGCGACTCGACGCGGCGGTCTTTCCGCTGCTCGAGCACTACCCCTGGCCGGGCAATATCCGGGAATTGCGCAACGTCATGGAGCGGGCGCTGATCCTGTCGGGAGGGATCCCCGTCGCCGCGCAGCACCTCCCACGGGAGATCGCGTCGGCAGCGACGCGGCGGGAGCCGGCGGTCGACCGCGACGGGATCGCCGTCCTTCCGCTCGCCGAGATCGAGAAGCGCCACATCCGTCGCGCGCTCGAGCACTGCCGCGGAAACAAGACCCGGGCCGCGAAGCTGCTCGGCATCACGCGTCTCACGTTGCGCACGAAAGTCGTCGCCTACGGCTGGGCCGAGTTCCTCGAAACCGGCGAGGGCGACGACCGCTAGATTTCTGTCCGGGTGGTCGGATTCTGACCGCCCGATCGACCGCCACGGGCTTCGCGCTGGGTGCCGCCTGCGCGTCCCGGCCGTTCGCTTTCACTCTCGATCGCCCGCGGCGCGCGCCTCCCCGGGCCTGGCACGCAAGCTGCAACACGCGCACATCGCGCCCGATGGGCGCAGGCCGGGCGTACGCCCGCAAGCGCGTGACGACCACGACACCGCCATCGCCGTCCGTCGCCATCCGTGGCACAGCCAAGGGTGTCGTCAAGATCTCGTTGATGCTCGCGGCGACCTACGCGCTGGCCTGGGGTCTGTCGACCTGGCTTCCGGCCGCGGACTACCGGTCGCTGTTCGGGTTCTCGAACCGCACGGCCGTGTGGATCGTCGCCGAGCTGCATCTCATGTTCGCGGCGTTCGTCCTCGGCGTGCCGATCTTCGCGGTGATCACGGAGTTCATCGGCGTTACGACCCGCGAGCGTCGCTACGACGATCTCGCCCGCGAGTTCACGCGTCTGCTCGCCATGGCGTACACGCTGACCGCGGTGCTCGGTTGCCTCCTGCTGGTGTTGTTCGTCGCGCTCTATCCGAAGCTCGTCGGCTACCTCGGCGGCATCTTCAAGCCGACCTGGATCCTCTACGTGGTGCTGATCTTCGGCGAGGTCGTCCTCGCTTACCTCTACTGGACGACCTGGGACCTGCTCCAGGGGCCGCGGAAGCGATGGCACCTCGTGCTGGGCGTCGCCGTGAACGTCTGGGGCACGGCGCTCCTGTTCGTCGCCGACGCCTGGGTCACGTTCATGATGAGCCCCGCCGGCATCGACGACGCGAACCGGCTGACGAGCCTCTGGAAGGCGATCGACAACCCGACCTGGATGCCGATCAACATCCACCGGCTGCTCGCGAACGTCGCCTTCGGCGGCGCGATCGTCGCGGCGTACGCGGCGGTCCGATTCCTCGACGCGAGGAGCGACGAGGAACGCGCGCGTTTCGACTGGATGGGATACGTCGGTTCGTTCATCGCGATCGCGGCGTTCATCCCGTTGCCGTTCGCCGGCTACTGGCTCGGCCGGGAAATCTACCAGTTCTCCGAGCAGATGGGCGTGTCGATGATGGGGGGCAGCTTCGCGTGGCTCTGGATCCTGCAGGCGATGCTGATCGGATCGCTCTTCCTCGCGTCGAACTTCTACCTGTGGCTGGGCATGGGCCGGATACCGGGCGGCGAACGGTACACCCGGTTCCAGATCGGCATGATGATCGTGCTCACGCTCGGTTTCGTCGTCTGGGCGACGCCGCGGTCGATCATCGCCACCGGCATCGAAATGGCCAGGATGGGAGGTTCGCATCATCCGTTCCTCGGCCTGTTCGGCGTCATGGCCGCCAAGAACACCGCGGTCAATCTGATGATCCTGACGACGTTCTTCTCCTTCATGCTCTACCGGCGCGGCAACCGGATCCCGGTCGTGACCTGGGCCACCTCGGGCAAGGTCTTCCAGGCGGCCGCGATCGCCGGCGCGGCGGCGATCGTTCTCGGGTTCGGTGTGTACAGCTACTTCGTGCCATCGATCACGCGCATCGGCTTCTCCGTGTACCAGGTCGCGGCCGTGCTGGCGGCGATGACGGTCTTCGTCGCGATCGACATTCCGCTGCTGCGGGGTGCACGCGAGATCGGGCCGATCCGCTGGGGTCGGATACCCGCGCGCGCCCAGTACGCGCTGTTCTTCCTGGCGGTGTCGTTCACCTGGCTGATGGGGCTGATGGGCTACATCCGCTCGGGCATCCGGCAGTACTGGCACGTCTACGGACGCATCGCCGACGAGAGCGCGAACGCCTACACGATGAAGCACGGCGATGCGACGCTGATCGTGTCGGGCATCGTGATCGTGTTCTTCCTCATGGTGTCGGCGGTGTTCGCGATGGCGCGCCGCCACGAGACCGTCCATGGCCGCTAGCGGCACTTTCCTGCGGGTGTTCGCGTTCGTCGTCGCGACGGTCGGCGTCTACGCGTACGTCGGTCAACGGGTTCCGCAGTTCGAGGAGCACCCGCCGAAGAAGCGCGTGATCACGGCGCAGACGCCGGCCGACGAGTTGGTCGAGGCGGGCCGCGAGATCGTGCGGGGCAAGGGCGGGTGTCTGGTCTGCCACAAGGACACCGAGCGCGGCAACGAGCGCGGACCTGACCTGAGGCAGGCGGCCGGCAAGGCGGCGCAGCGCAAGCCGGGTCTCGGGGCGCTGCCCTATCTGGTCGAGTCGCTGGTCGAACCCGACGTTTTCCTCGTCGACGGCTACCCGCGAATGATGCCGTCTGCGATCAAGCCTCCGGCGAACCTGTCGATGGCCGAAGTCAAGGCCGCCGTCGCC
>JADZDA010000064.1 GCA_020851255.1 Burkholderiales bacterium
CCATTCGAAGCGCAGCCTGGCCGCGTCGAGCCGGTAGCCGGTCAGCCCGGCACCCGCGAGCACCGCGGCGATGGCCGCGCGCAGCCGGTCCGGGTCGAGCGCCGAGTCGACCCGCGCGACGTGCACCGCGTTGTACGGGTGGCGGGCGCGCCAGCGCAGCATCGTCGCCTGGAACAGGTTGAACGCGCCGTCCATGGTCATCCGCCGCGCTGCGCCGCTCGCTCGGCCTCGCCGCACCACGCGAGCTTGATCTCGTGCCACAGGTACGCGGCGTGCACGAGATTCTCGGTGTCCACGCCCTCCGGGGGCGCGGCCGGCGCGTCCGGCCGGAACGCGTCGATCCAGGCGCGCGTGACCGGGTCGCGCGCGAGGTGCTCGGCGCGCGGCAGCCCGATGTGGCTGGTCGACGCCGGCAACACGACATTGCGCACGCGGGCCTGCCCGACGGCCCGGTACGGATCCTCGTCACCGGCCAGCGTGCCGGCGATCGGATCGAACGGAATCGCGAAGCCGGCGAACGTCTCGGCGCTGTCGGGGACGTCGCGCAGTCTCGCGGCGAGCGCGAACTGGCCCCGCAGGACCCGGGGCAGCCGACCGGTCGCGATCGCGGCGGCGAAGGGCAGCCTCAAACCGACGACCGGCCGCTCCTCGCCGGTGAGCGGATCGCGGAATCGCGTCCGGGCGAGCGCGTCACCGGTCCGCGGGTCGACGACCGGTATCTGGTCGCCGTAGGCGCCCGCCAGCGCACGCAGCGCCTCGATGACCACGCCGCCACCCTTGGAGTGGCCGACGATCAGCGGCCGGACACCGTCGCGCTCGTAGTACCAGGCGAGCATCCCGGCGAGCGCGCGACCGTCGAGGTCGCTGTCGGAGGTCATCGCGCCGGTGCGCGAATCGACCAGCGCACGCTCCGGGTAGCCCATCCCGGCCAGGAAGGCACCGAACGGCGCCATCGTGACGATGCCGAGCGAGCCCTGCAGCAGTACGACTCTCGGCGCCCGGGCGGCCGGCAGGCGCATGGCGTCGCCGGCGCGCACGTCGGCGCAGGCCGTCGACGCGCCGGCCGTCCGCGGTGCGAGCACGACCGCCGCGGCCAGCACGAGGCCGGCCGCACAGACACCGGCCCTGCGCGCGCGTCGCATGCCCGCTACTCCCGCGCGCCCTTGAGCGGCGGCAGGAAGCGGCCGGTACGGGCGAGGTAGGCGGCGTAGGCGTCGCCGTGCGTCGCGAGCAGGTGGCGTTCCTCGTTGCGCGCCTTGATGATCATCAGCGTCAGGTGGACCAGCGCGACGGCGATCATCGGCGGCGTCGGCAGCACGACGGCGGTCGACGCCATCAGCAGGATCGACAGCGCGTAGATCGGGTGGCGGATCGCCCGGTAGAGGCCGGTGGTCACGAGCTCGGTGCGTTCGCCGGGCGTCACGGCCATCCGCCAACTGCGTCCCATGCGCTTCCAGCATTCGATCGTCGCGACCAGCGCGACGACCGCGAGCGCGCCGGCCACGCCGCGCACGACCGCATAGCCGCCTTCGCCGGCCCAGGCGGGCAGCGCCAGGCCGACGGCGCGAGAATGCAGCGCCGCCATCGGCAACGCCATCCACATCACCACCAGCGGGACCCAGACGAGCCACATCGCGCGCTCCAGCGTCTGCTCGGGAACGACGCCGGCGAGCCTGCGCGTGCGCCGCCGCACGCGCCAGGACATCGCGCCGACGATGAACCAATAGGTCCAGACCGAGGCGACGACGGCGACGAGGGCGGGATCGGTCACGAAAGGGGGGCATCGAACGGAACGGCTCATTTTACCGCCGGCCGGCACCGCCGGTGGCGGGCACCGGTTCCGGGGACGCCGCGAGCCTATAATCGCGCCGACCGCGCGGCACCCCGCCGTGCGCCACGCCGTCCCGACCGCCCGTTGGCCACGACCCGCTACCGCATCGTCCCCGTCGATCCGCACGCGCACCGGTTCACGATCGATTGCACGATCGACGACCCGGCGCCCGAGGGCCAGCGCTACACGCTGCCGACGTGGATCCCCGGAAGCTACCTGGTCCGCGAGTTCGCGCGGCACGTCGTGTCCGCGCGCGCCCACGCGCAGGGTCGGCCGGTGCCGGTCGCCAAGATCGCGAAGGACACCTGGCGGGCCGACCCCTGCGCCGGACCGCTCACGTTCAGCATCGACGTCCACGCGCACGACGTCTCGGTGCGCACGGCCTACCTCGACACCCGGCGCGGATACTTCAACGGCACGAGCGTCTTCGTCGTGCCCGACGGGCGCGCGCACGCGCCCTGCCGCGTCGACATCGAGCCGCCGCCGCACGCCGCGGGCGCCGGCTGGCGCGTGGCGACGACACTGCCGCGCGACGACGCGCCGGCGTGGGGCTACGGCGGCTACCGCGCCGCCGACTACGACGAACTGGTCGACCATCCGGTCGAGATGGCCGATTTCGCGCGATTCGCGTTCGCGGCCGGCGGCGCGACCCACGACGTCGTCGTGACCGGGAGCGCGCGCTTCGACACCGAGCGGCTCGCCCGCGATCTCGAGCGCATCTGCCGCTGGCAGATCGACTTCTGGGGCGGCGCCGCGGACAGCCGCGCGCCGTTCGACCGCTACCTGTTCCAGGTGCTCGCCGTCGGCGACGGCTACGGCGGACTCGAGCACCGGTCGTCGACGAGCCTGCTGTGCGCGCGGCGCGACCTCCCGGTGCCCGGCGCCGACCGGCTGTCCGACGACTACCGGTCGTTCCTCGGGCTCGCGAGCCCCGAGTACTTCCCCGCGTGGAACGTCA
>JADZDA010000065.1 GCA_020851255.1 Burkholderiales bacterium
CGAGACCGCGCCGCTGATCACGATGCCGGACACCAGAGCCACGGCCCGCAAACCGTATCCGTTGTCATGGGACGAGCAGCGCCGGCTGTTTGTGTTGTTGCCAGGCTCGGTGGCACAGATGGCGCTCTTCGCCGTCAACACCGGTTGCCGCGAGCAAGAGGTGTGTCAGCTGCGCTGGGAGTGGGAAGTGCCGGTAGCGGAATTGCAATCGTCGGTGTTCGTGATTCCCGCCGAATTTGGCGGGCGCTCGGAGCGCTCAGGTGTCAAGAACCGCGAGGATCGGGTGGTGGTTCTAAACGACGTGGCCAAGCGGGTGATCGACGCGCAGCGTGGGTTGCACCGGGAGTTCGTGTTCGTTGCCAGCAAAGGCAAACCGCGCAAGCCAATCCGCTACATGAACAACACGGCTTGGCAGAACGCACGCAAGAAGGCGGGACTGGTGCAGGTGCGCGTGCACGACTTGAAGCACACCTTCGGCCGGCGTCAACGTACGGCCGGGGTGCCGCTGGAGACGCGCAAGGTGCTGCTCGGGCACAAGACCGGTGACATCACCAGCCATTACAGCGCGCCGGAACTGGCGGAGTTGATACGCGCCGCGAACGCGGTACTGAAAGCGCAGGAATCGACGTTGTTGCGAGTGGTGACGAAGCAAGACCAGGTGGTCTATCGGGAAAAGTCGCGCAAAAGTCGCGCAGTCGGGCATTAGCGCAAAAACGGGCCAGGAGCGGTAGCTCCCAACCCGTTGAATTAGCTTCACAATTCTGGCGCGCCCGGCAGGATTCGAACCCACGACCCCCTGGTTCGTAGCCAGGTACTCTATCCAACTGAGCTACGGGCGCGAAGCTCGGGATTATACCGGAATCACGAGCCCCCCTCGCCCCCGCCGCCGCCGCCGCCATCGGCGTCGTGCTGCGGCGTCACCCGGCGCTTGAGCTCCCAGGCCTTGGCGAACCAGGCGATCCCCAGCCAGCCGACGCCGAACGCGAGCGGCCAGGCCACGACCGCGGGCCAGAGCGCGGCGATCGTCGCGACCAGCACCGCCAGCGTCCCCATTTTCCCGAGCAGGCCGGCCTCGGCCGGTCCCAGTGCGCGCCGATTGGTCAGCGCCGCTGACAGCGCGCTGCCGACACTCACCGCCCCGGCCGCCGCGCGTCCGGCGCTGCCCGAGGGCGCGCGTTTCGCTTCCTTCCGGTGGCGCTCGCTCGGACGCACGCGGTTCCGGCGCGTGAGCACGATCTCGGTCGCGCGCTCGAGGTCCTCCTCGTACTGGTAGGCGAGCTGCGCCGCGAACGCGCGATCCTCGATCGCGACGTCCAGCTCGTAGTTGCCCATCCAGCTCGCGAGATTGAGGTTGGTCGAGCCGACGCGCGCCCAGACGTCGTCGGCGACCGCGGTCTTCGCGTGCAGCATCGTGCCGTTCCACTCGAACACGCGCACGCCGGCTTCGAGCAGCGCCCGGTAGCCGGCGCGCGACACCGGCGAGATCATCGGGATGTCGGAGGCGCCCGGCACGAGGAGCCGCACGTCGGTGCCGTCGCGTGCCGCCGCGCAGAGCGCCTGGACGTACGCGGACGTGCCGACGAAGTACGCGTCGGTGAGCCACAGGTAGCGGCGCGCGACCGATGCGATCGTGAGATCCAGCCGGTAGGTGCCGGACACGCTGGGCGCGCCGGCGACCACGCGCAGCGTGACGTCTCCGGCGCGTGCGATCCGGTCCGGGTCGACGAGCAGACTCTCGTCGAGCTTCTGTCCCGCCGCGTCCCAGACCTGCGCGAACGCCCGCTCGATCGCGGCGACCGCCGGTCCCTCGACCGCGATGCCGGTGTCCCGCCAGGGCTCGAGCCTTCGCCCCGGATTGCCCTGCCACAGCCGGCTCACGCACAGCCCCGAGACGAACCCGATGCGACCGTCGACGGTCAGCGTCTTGCGATGGTCGCGCGACAGCCACGCGAGCGGGCTCGCGAATCCCGGCGGATTGAACATCCGCACGATCGCGCCGCTGCCCGCCACCAGGTTCCAGACGCGCCGCCCGCGCCAGCCGCCCAGCCAGTCGACGAGGATCTTGACGCGGACACCGGCACGCGCGCGCTCGGCGAGCGCCTTCGCGAACTCGCGGCCGATCGCGTCGTTGTCGACGATGTAGCTCTCGAACAGGATCGTCCGGCGCGCCGAGCGGATCGCCTCGAGCCAGGCGGGATAGTTCTCGCTCGCGTCGATCAGCAGGCGGATCTTGTTGCCTTCGATCGCCTCCGCGCCGGTCGTGCGGAAGAACGCCCGGTCCGCGAGCACCGAGACATCCTCGGGTCCCGGCGGCGGCGTGTCGATCGGCGGAGGGTCGTCGGCGCGGAGCATCGCGGGCCGCCGGGCCTGCGATCGCGCCTGCGGCAGCGTAACGGTACCATGCAGGGCGAGGGTGTTGGCGGCTCGTGCCCCGGACGCGACGAGCCCGCGGGCCGCGCAGTGATGAGGTCTACCCGCCGCTGAGGCCGAGGTCGCGGACGATCCTCCCCCAGCGGACGAAATCGCCGGCGATGGTCCGGGCGAAGTTGTCGGAATCGCCTCCGATCGGTTCGAGTCCCTGCTGGTGCAGCCAGGACACGAAGTCGGCGCTCGACACCGTCCGATCGAGCACATCGCGGACCCGATCGACCAGGGATTGCGGCGTGCCCGACGGCGCCACGACGCCGATCCAGCCGCGCAGATCGGTCGACGGATAGCCCGCCTCGGCGATCGTCGGGACCGCGGGGAGCAGCGGCGAGCGGTGGGTCGAGAGGACGGCGAGCGCCCGGGCCCGCCCCGACTGGATCGCCGGCAACGACGCGGTCACGCTCGCGAAGAGCAGTTGCACCTCGTCGGTCGTCAGCGCGCTCACCATCTGACCGGAACCGCGGTACGGCACGTGGACGACGTCGAGCCCGTTCGTCCTGAGGAAGTGCGCGGTGTCGACATGGCTCGTCGATGCCGGGCCGGTGGAGCCGTAGTTGTAGCGTCCCGGATGCGCCCGGAGGCGGGCCACGAGCTCCGCGAGCGTCGACACCCCCAGCCCGCGACTCACGGTGATCACCTTGGTCTGCCAGGCCACGTTGATGACCGGGACGAAATCGCGCAGCGGGTCGACCGACGGGTTCGCGATCAGGTGCGGCGCGATCACATGGGTCGCGGACGACGCGAGCAGCCAGGTGCCGCCGTCCGGCGCCGCATGCGCCGCGTATTCGTTGGCGATCGTTCCGTTGGCACCCGGCTTGTTGACGACGACCACCGGCAGCCGCAGCGCCGCCTCCAGCCGTTCCGCGAGCACGCGCCCGAGGAGATCGGCCGTGCCCCCCGGCGCCTGCGGCACGACGAGCTGCATGCGCCCCACGCCCACGTCCGTCGCGCCGGCGCAGCAGGCACCGAGCGCCGCGTATGCCCCCGCGCCGGCGAGCAGGCGGCGCCGCGCCGGCGATTCGACTCCGGTCCTACGCACGGCAGCCAGGTCCCCCGAGCACGTCCTCGACCGCGCGCGCGAACTGTCCGAGCGTGGACTCGAGCGTCGCGTCCATCGATCCGGGCAGCGCGACGCCGAACGCCGCGCATACGTCGTCGCGCATGCGCCGCGCAGCGGGTTCGTCGCCGCCCAACGCGGCGAACGACCGGTCGGAGGGGATCGCGTCGACACCGAGCGCGGCCGACCACAGCCCGGCGATCGCGGCCTCGACCAGGGAACGATCGGCTGGCTCCGCGGCGGTAACCTCTGCGATTCCGGCCCCGGCACCGACCCACTCCGCCAGCCGATGGCGGGCCAGCTTCCCTCCGCCGGCGGCCGGCAGCGATTCGACGATCCACACGCGCCTGGGTGCGCGGCGCGCCCCCAGCTTCGTCCGGACGCGCGCGATGACATCGTCCTCGCGCAGATCCGTGCCGGGCTTCGCGACGACCGCGGCGACGACCTCCTGACCGAGCCGCGGGTGCGGTATCGCGAACGCCGCGGCCTGCGCGACCTCCGGCAGCGACCGCAGTACGGCGTCGATCTCCTCCGGGGCGATCTTCTCGCCGCCGCGATTGATCACTTCGGATCGACGGCCCGCGATGCGCAGTTCGCCGTGCTCGTCGATCGACCCGAGATCGCCGGTCGCGAACCAGCCGTCCGCCAGCGTGAGCGTGGTGAGCGCGTCGTCGTCGAGATAGCCGGTGAACACCTGGGGGCCGCGCACCCGGATCGCACCCGTCACTCCGGGAGGCAGCGCCCGTCCATCCTCGTCGACGACGTCGACCCGCGCGCGCAGCCGCTCGCCGCAGGAGCCGCGCCGGCGCGGCGCGGGCGGCAGGCTTTGCAGCGCGATGGTGCCGGTCTCGGTCGTCGACAGTCCGCTCAGGACCGGCACACCGAGCAAGCGTTCCAGGCGGTCCGACTCGTCGTCGTCCATCGCGCCGGATGCGACGCGGACGAACCGCAGCCGGCCGCGCCGCACGCGCGCCCC
The DNA here is from genome assembly GCA_020851255.1 of Burkholderiales bacterium. Taxonomy (GTDB): domain Bacteria; phylum Pseudomonadota; class Gammaproteobacteria; order Burkholderiales; family Casimicrobiaceae; genus VBCG01. The sequence goes on from JADZDA010000065.1 coordinate 4,461, forward strand.
GGCTTCGAGCCTCGCGAGCACCTCGCGCAGGATCGTGAACGACGCGGTCGTGTAGGTGACCTCCCCGGCGTCGACGGCCGCGAGGAAGGCGTCGACGTCCGCCTCCGGCAGCACGCGAACCGACGCGCCGGCGAAGATCGCGAGGAGGAAGGCGTTGCGCACGCCGTTCGCGTAGTGGAGCGGCGTCAGGTGCGCGGAGACATCGTCGCTCGTGATCGCGAGCCGCTCCGCGACCGCACCCGATGCGATGCGCAACGCGGTCCACGTGCAGGGCACCAGCTTCGGACGGCCGGTCGTTCCGGACGAGCCGATGACGACGACCGTGTCGTCGGGCAGCCTGCGCCGGGGCGCCGTCGTTCGCTCGTCGCGCGGGACGAGGACATGATCGCCGGCCGGCCCGTTCGAACGCGCGACCAGATCGATGCGCGCCACGCCGACCCGGGCGGCGGCCTCGGCGATCGGATTGCCGCGGCTGGAAGGACCCACGACCGCCGCCGGCCGCAGGCGTGCCAGATGATCCGCGATCGCGTCCACGCCCAGCATCGGATCCAGAGGGGCGATCGCGCAACATCCCGGCAGCGTCGCGAGCGCGACGGCGGACTCGACGCGATCGGCGGTCGACCAGCCGACGATGTCACCGCGGCCGATGCCGATCGACGCGAGCATCCGTCGCGTCGCGTCGATGCGCGCGGCCAGCGCGGCGCAGGTGAGCGGCGGACGGCCGGCGGTGGCGATCACCGGACGCTCGCCCTGCGCCTGCGCCAGACGGGCGACGTGTGCCGCGTACCCCGGCGACGAAGCGTGAGTCATGGACGAGCACGCCGGCGCGCGGCGTATCGATGGCGGAGACGGAGGGATTCGAACCCTCGATACAGGTTTTGGCCCGTATGCTCCCTTAGCAGGGGAGTGCCTTCGACCTCTCGGCCACGTCTCCGGTGCGACCAGGTGCCGCGATTCTACGCGAGCGCGCGCTCCCGCGTCCAGCGAAGGACGCTGAAAACCGCAGGAAAATCCGCCGGTTACGCCGGGGACTTCTCGAGGTCGAACGCCTGGTGCAGCACGCGCACCGCGAGTTCGAGGTACTTCTCGTCGATGACGACCGCGATCTTGATCTCGGAGGTCGAGATCATCTGGATGTTGATGCCCTCGCCGGCCAGCGCCTTGAACATCTGCGCCGCGAGCCCGACGTGCGAGCGCATGCCGATGCCGACGACCGAGACCTTGGCGATCCGGTCGTCGCCGACGATCTCGCGGCACTGGAAACCCCGGCCGCGCTCGCGCGCGAGCACGTCGAGCGCCTTGCGGTATTCGTTGCGGTGGACGGTGAACGAGAAATCCGTGTGCCCCGACGCGCCGATGTTCTGGACGATCATGTCGACGTCGATGTTCGCCTCGGCGATCGGACCCAGGATCGCGTAGGCGATGCCGGGACGGTCGTCGACGCCCATGACCAGGATGCGCGCCTCGTCGCGATTGAACGCGATGCCCGAGATGATCGCCTGTTCCATGCTGTCGTCTTCCTCGTAGGTGATGAGCGTGCCGGCGGACGTCGACTCCGGTTCCTCGAACGAGGACAGCACGCGCAGCTTGACCTTGTACTTGCCGGCGAACTCGACCGAGCGGATCTGCAGGACCTTCGAACCCTGGCTCGCGAGCTCGAGCATTTCCTCGAAGGTGATCCGGTCGAGCCGCCGCGCCTCCGGGACGATTCGCGGATCGGTCGTGTAGACGCCGTCGACATCGGTGTAGATCTGGCACTCGTCGGCGTCGAGCGCCGCCGCGAGAGCGACCGCCGAGGTGTCCGAGCCGCCGCGCCCGAGCGTCGTGATGTTGCCGTCCTGGTCGACGCCCTGGAACCCGGCGACGACGACCACCGAGCCGGCGTCGAGATCGGCGCGCATCGCCGCCTGGTCGATGTCGAGGATGCGCGCCTTGGTGTGCGCGCTGTCGGTGAGCACGCGGACCTGGCCGCCGGTGTAGCTGCGGGCCGGAACGCCCATCTCGATCAGCGCGATCGACAGGAGGCCGATCGTGACCTGTTCACCGGTCGCCGCGATCACGTCGAGCTCGCGCGGGTCCGGATTCGCCGACAGGTCCTTCGCGAGCGCGAGCAGCCGGTTGGTCTCCCCGCTCATCGCCGAGACGACGACGACGACCTGGTGACCCTGCCGGCGATAGTGGGCGACCCGGCGCGCGACGTTCTTGATCCGTTCGGTCGTTCCGACCGACGTGCCGCCGAATTTCTGGACGATCAGGCTCATGGCTGGGGACGGGCCGCGGGCGCCTCGCGCCCCGGGGCGTGTCAGAGGGCGCGGAAGACGAGCGTGGCGTTGGTGCCGCCGAAGCCGAACGAATTGGACAGCGCGCCCCGGATCGCCATCGGGCGCGAACGCAGCGGGACGAAGTCGAGGTCGCAGGCGGGATCGGCGTTGACCAGGTTCGCGGTGGGCGGCGCGATCTGGTCGCGGATCGCGAGCACGGTGAACACCGCCTCGATGCCGCCGGCCGCGCCGAGCAGGTGCCCGGTCATCGACTTGGTCGAGCTGACGGCGAGCTTCGGCGCGTGGTCGCCGAACGCGCGCTTGACCGCGGTGCACTCGGCGAGATCGCCCAGCGGCGTCGACGTGCCGTGTGCGTTGATGTAGTCGATGTCGGTCATCGCCATGCCGGCGTTGCGCACCGCGTTGATCATGCTGCGGCGCGCGCCGTCGCCGTCTTCGGGCGGCGCCGTGATGTGGTGGGCGTCGGCGGACATCCCGTAGCCGGCGAGTTCGCAGTAGACGCGCGCACCTCGGGCCCGGGCGTGCTCGAGTTCCTCGAGGATCACGACCCCGGCGCCTTCGCCGAGTACGAATCCGTCACGCTCCCGGTCCCAGGGCCGGCTCGCGGTCGCGGGATCGTCGTTTCGATGCGACAGGGCCCGGGCGGCCACGAATCCGCCCATGCCGAGCGGGCTCACCGTCGATTCGGCGCCGCCGGCGACCATCAGGTCGGCGTCGCCGTACTCGATCAACCGGGCCGCCTCGCCGATGCTGTGGTTCGCCGTCGAGCAGGCGGTGACGGTGGCGAGGTTCGGGCCCTTGTAACCGTAGTGGATCGAGAGCAGCCCCGAGATCATGTTGATGATCGTGCCGGGCACGAAGAACGGGCTCACCTTGCGCAGCCCTCCCGACATGTACGCGAGATGCGTCTCCTCGATCATCGGCAGGCCGCCGATGCCCGAGCCTATGCAGACGCCCGCGCGTTCCTTGTCGCCGCCCCACGCCTCGAGCCCGGCGTCGCGGATCGCGTCCATCGCGGCCACCAGCCCGTAGTGGACGAAGGTGTCGTAGCGGCGCGCTTCCTTCGCGGAGAGCCACTTCGACACGTCGAAGTCGCGGACCTCGCCGGCGATGCGCACCGGAAAGCCGGACGCGTCGAACCGCGTGACCGGCCCGATGCCGGAGCGGCCGGCGAGGATCGACGACCAGGAGGTCTCGATGCCGATGCCCACCGGCGAGACGATGCCCAGTCCTGTGACGACGACGCGGCGACGCGGCATGTGCTGGGTCCGAAATGGAAAACGCGGAAGCGGCCGCGGCGATCGTGCCGGGCCGCCTCCAGGATCGGCCGCCTGCGCGCCGTCGGCGCCGCCGGCCGATCCCCGAAGGAGGCGCTACTTCTTGACGTGCGCCGAGATGTAGTTGATCGCCTGCTGGACCGTCGTGATCTTCTCGGCCTCCTCGTCGGGAATCTCGGTCTCGAACTCCTCCTCGAGCGCCATGACGAGTTCGACCGTGTCCAGCGAATCCGCGCCCAGATCGTCGACGAACGAGGATTCGTTCTTGATTTCGGCCTCGGTGACGCCGAGCTGCTCCGCCACGATCTTCTTGCCGCGTTGTTCCACGTTTTCCATGCGTCTCCTCCCTTGCGGGGACGTTGGGTACAAGCGGCGGGATTTTACCAGAACCGGGCGTCCCGCCCCGCCGGGGCGGTGGACCCGGTCGCCCTCGGGCGATCGTCGAGCAAATCGGCGCGAACCGCTGCGATCACGCCATGTACATGCCGCCGTTGACGTGCAGGGTCGCTCCGGTGATGTAGGCGGCCCGCGGACCGGCGAGGAAGGCGACCGCCTCGGCGACGTCCTCGGGAGTACCCAGCCGGCCCAGCGGGATGCGCGCGGTCAGCGCCTCGCGCTGCGCCTCCGGCAGCGACCGGGTCATGTCGGTGTCGATGAATCCGGGCGCGACGCAGTTGACCGTGATCCGCCGGCTGCCGATCTCCTGCGCGAGCGACTTGGTGAATCCGACCAGCGCCGCCTTGGCGGCCGCGTAGTTCGCCTGACCGGCGTTGCCGGTCGAGCCGACGACCGACCCGATCTGGATGATGCGTCCCTGGCGCGCCTTCATCATGCCGCGCAGGACCGCCTTGGCGAGGCGGAAGGCCGGCTTCAGGTTGGTCGCCATGATGGCGTCCCACTCGTCGTCCTTCATGCGGACGGTGAGGTTGTCGCGCGTGACACCGGCGTTGTTGACCAGGATCGCGACCGCGCCGTACCGCTGCTCGATGTCGGCGAGCGCCGCGTCGGCCGCGGCCGCGTCGGTCACGTCGAGGCGGATCCCGGTGCCGCGGTTGCCCGCCTGCGCGAGATACTCGCCGATCGCGCGCGCGCCGTCGTCCGAGGTCGCCGTGCCCCCGACGGTCGCGCCCTCGCGCGCGAGCGCGACCGCGATCGCCTTGCCGATCCCGCGTGTCGCGCCGGTGACCAGCGCCACCTGGCCCTCGAGTTCGCCTGCAGCCATCGTCGTCCCCCGTCAGCCGGCGAGCGCGGCGTACGCGTCGTCGAGCGTGTGTCCGTCGGTCAGCGCGTGCGCCTTGAGCGTCGGATCGATCTTGCGGACCAGTCCGGCCAGCACCCGGCCCGGACCGCACTCGACGACGTCGGTCACCCCGCGCGCCGCCATCGCCTTCAGCGTGTCGGTCCAGCGCACCGGGCTCGCCGCCTGGCGCGCGAGTGCGTTGCGGATGGACTCCGGCGTGCGATGCTCGGCGACGTCGACGTTGTGGAGCACCGGTATCGACGGCGCGTGGATCTCGATCGACGCGAGCCGCTCGGCCAGCCGGTCGGCCGCGGGCTTGAGCAGCGAACTGTGGAACGGCGCCGACACCGGCAGGATCATGCCCCGTTTGGCGCCGCGCGCCCTGGCGGCCTCGATCGCGCGCTCGACGGCCGTCCGGTGCCCGGCGATGACGACCTGCCCCGGGGAATTGAAATTGACCGGCTCGACGACCTCGCCCTGCGCCGCCGCCCGGCAGGCCTCCGCGATCGCCGCGTCATCGCCGCCGAGGATGGCGGCCATCGCGCCGATGCCGGCGGGCACGGCCTCCTGCATCGCCTGCGCACGGAAGCGCACCAGCGGCACCGCGTCGCGGAACGCGAGCGCGCCGGACGCCACCAGCGCCGTGTACTCGCCCAGGCTGTGTCCGGCCACGACCGCCGGACGCGGGGCTCCCGTCGCGAGCCAGGCGCGCCAGACGGCGATCCCGGCGGTCAGCATGACCGGCTGGGTGTTGGTCGTGAGCGCGAGCGCTTCGCCCGGTCCGTCGGTGACGAGCGCCCACAGGTCCTCGCCCAGCGCCGCGCTCGCCTCGTCGAAGGTCGCGCGCACCTCCGGATGTTCTTCCCAGCCGGCCATCATGCCGATCGACTGCGAGCCCTGGCCCGGGAAAACCGTCGCGTAGATTGCCATCGTCATGTCCAGCGCAGTAGCGCCGATCCCCAGGTGAATCCGCCGCCGACGCCCAGCAGCATCAGGTGTTGTCCGGCGCGCACGCGTCCGTCGCGCACCGCTTCGTCGAGCGCCAGCGGGATCGACGCCGCCGACGTGTTCGCGTGCCGGTCGACGGTCACGACCACGCGTTCGTGCGCGATGCCCAGCCGCTTCGCCGTCGAATCCATGATCCGCAGGTTCGCCTGGTGCGGAATCAGCCAGTCGATCGCATCGCGAGGCATCGCGCAGGCGGCGAGCGCGTCGTCGGCGGCCTCGGCGAGCACGCGCACCGCGAACTTGAACACCGCCTGCCCGTCCATCTGCACGAACGGGTGACCGGCGACCTTGCCGTTGCGCACCTGCCCGGGCACGCAGAGCATTCCCCGGTGGCTCCCATCGGCGTACAGCCGGGTCGCGAGGATCCCCGGCTGGTCCGAGGGCAGGAGCACGACGGCCCCCGCTCCGTCGCCGAACAGCACGCAGGTCTTGCGGTCGTTCCAGTCGAGGATGCGCGAATAGATCTCGGCGCCGACGACCAGCGCGTTGCGGACCGCGCCCGTGCGCACCATCCCGTCGGCGATCGCGAGCGCGTAGACGAATCCGGAGCACACCGCCTGCACGTCGAACGCCGGGCCGCCGTGCGCGCCCAGCTTGTCCTGCAGGATGCAGGCGGTCGACGGGAAGATCATGTCCGGCGTCGTCGTCGCGACGATGATCAGGTCGACGTCCGGGGGCGCGAGACCGGCCGCCCGGAGCGCCTCGCGCGACGCCGCCAGGGCGAGATCGGACGTCGATTCCTCGTCGGCCGCGACGTGTCGCTGGCGGATGCCGGTGCGCGCGCGCACCCAGTCGTCGCTGGTGTCGACGCCCCGGCGCGCGAGGTCGTCGTTGGTGAGCACGGTGGCCGGCAGGTAGCGGCCGGTCCCGGCGATGCGGCTATGCATCGGCCGTGGGCACCGCGAACGCCGCCGCCGGCATCGCGGCGATGCGCTGGGCGATGCGGTCGAGTACGCCGGCCGCGATTTCGGCGTGCGCCTTCGCGACCGCGTGCTTGAACGCGAGCGTGTCGGCGCCGCCGTGGCTCTTGACGACCACGCCCTTCAATCCCACGAGCGTCGCGCCGTTGAGCCGGCGCGGATCGATCCGCCGCTTGAAGCGCATCAGCACCGGATAGGCGATCGCCGCCGCCGTCTTCGAGAGTAGCCCGCGCGTGAACTCGGTCTTCAGGAACTCGTAGAGCATCTGCGCGAGTCCCTCGGAGGTCTTGAGCGCGACGTTGCCGACGAAGCCGTCGCAGACGATCACGTCGGTCGTCCCCCGGAAGATGTCGGTGCCTTCGACATTGCCGTAGAAATTGAGGCCGGACGTGCGCAGGCGCTCCGCGGTCTCCTTGACGACATCGTTGCCCTTGATCTCCTCCTCGCCGATGTTGAGGAGGCCGACGGTCGGGCGCTCGATGCCTTCGACCGCCGAGACGAGCGCGCTGCCCATGGCCGCGAACTGGACGAGCTGGTCGGCCGTGCAGTTCACGTTGGCGCCCAGGTCGATCATCGTGACCACGCCGGTCTTGGTCGGGAGTTGCGAGGCGATCGCCGGCCGGTCGATGCCGGGCAGCGTCTTGAGCACGAACCGGGCGATGCCCATCAGCGCGCCGGTGTTGCCCGCCGACACGCAGCCGTGCGCCTCGCCGTCGCGCACGAGGTTGATCGCGACCCGCATCGACGAGTCCTTCTTCCTGCGCAGTGCATCGGCCGGAGGCTCGTCCATGCCGACGACCTCGGTCGCGTCCCGGACACGGATACGGTCCTTCGCCGGCGAACGCGAGCGGGCGAGCAGCGGATCGATCGCCTCGCGCCGCCCGACCAGGACGACCGACGCGCCGGGCGTCTCCTCGAGAAAGGCGAGCGACGACGGCACCGTGACCGCCGGGCCGTGGTCGCCCCCCATCGCGTCGACGGCGACGGTGACGCTCATGCGCGCGAACCGGACGCGGCCCCGGCGGGCTTTGATCGCGCGGCGACGCCCGAGGCGATGCGCCGCGCGCCGCGGATCACTCGTCGGCCTTGGTCTTGACGACTTTCTTGCCGCGGTAGTAGCCGCTCGGGCTGATGTGGTGGCGGCGATGCGTCTCGCCGCTGCCCGGTTCGATCGACAGCGTCGGCGCCGTCAGGAAATCGTGCGCCCGATGCGTGCCCCGCTTCGCCGGGGATTTCTTGTTCTGCTGGACCGCCATGGTTGTCTCTCCTTCGCTTTGCGCGGACCGGAACCCGGGTCCCGGGTCCGCCATTCCCGTTGTATCGCGACGCCGCGCCCGACCGTCAGGACGGGCACGCGCCCTCGTGCCGCGGCGCGTACGGCAGGCTCAGCACCAGTTCGGCCTCGACCAGTTCGGCCGCGTCGATCGGCCGGTCGGCGGCGATGACCTCCGCCTCGATCCGCTCGTCGAGCGCCGCCAGCTCGCGTTCATCGGCCGCCAGCACGAGCTCCGTGTTCTGGTCGACGACCCAGTCGAACGGCGCGAGGCAGCGCTGGCAGACCAGGGGCATGCGGCCGCTCACCGAAATCGACAGCGCCGGCCGCCCGTCCACGCTCGCCGCTCCCGCGACCGTCCAGACGATCGGAACCGCCCCGGGCCCGGGTGCGAGACCGTCGGCCACCTGGGGCAACGCTCTCGCATCGATCGTCCCCGACAGCGTTCCGGCCTGCTTCGCCAATCGGAGAGCGTCGAATCGGGTTTCCCGGCCGGTGCCGCCCATCGGCGTACGCCCCGGACACGGGTCGGCGTGCCGATCGTGGCTTGGGGCTACATGCACAAACGTCGGATAATACGCGATCGTGGCCATTGTGTCAAAAAGGCCCTAAAAAACAACGAGGAACCCGATGCGTCCGCTGATCCTCGCCTCGACGTCCCGGTACCGGGCCGCGCTCTTCGCGCGACTGGGGCTGCCGTTCACCCTCGAGGCTCCCGGCGTCGAGGAGTCCGCGCTGCCCGGCGAATCCGCCGCGGACCTCTGTGTCCGCCTGGCCGAGGCCAAGGCACGCGCGGTGGCCGCCCGGCACCCGGATGCGCTGGTCATCGGATCCGACCAGTTGGCCGACTGCGACGGTGTCCACGTGGGCAAGCCCGGATCCCGCGAGCGCGCCCGCGACCAGCTCGCGAGGCTCTCCGGCAGGACGGTCGTCTTCCACACCGGCGTCGCGCTGGTGGATGCGACGAGCGGCAGCGCGCGCACCGAGCGCGTCGACATCGTCAGCACGCTGCGGACGCTGACTCCCTGCGAGATCGACGACTATCTCGCGCGCGAGGCGCCGTTCGACTGCGCCGGTTCGGTCAAGTCCGAGTCGCTGGGCATCGCCCTGTTCGAACGGATCGCGAGCGACGACCCGACCGCCCTCGTCGGCCTCCCGCTGATCGCGACCTGCCGGCTGCTTCGGGCCGCGGGCGTCGACGTGCTCGGGCGGCGATGTGCGCCGAGCCCGGGAGAGGGCGGATGAGCGCGTCGCGGCCCGGCGACACCAGTCGCGCAACGCCGGGCGTCCTCTACCTCGTACCCAACCTCCTCGGCGCCGTCGAACCGGCCTCGGTGCTGCCCGCCCGCACGATCGAGGTCGCGCGGAGCCTCGAGCGCTGGATCGTCGAGACCCCGAAGGCCGCACGGGCGTTCCTCAAGACGATCGGGCATCGGCGGCCGATCGCCGAACTCGCCATCACCGCATTGCCGCCGTACGCGTCCGACGCCGATCTCGACGCCCTGCTGGCGCCGGCGGCCGCCGGCGAGTCGCTGGGACTGGTGAGCGACGCCGGATGCCCGGCGGTGGCCGATCCGGGTGCGGCGCTGGTCGCGGCGGCGCACCGTCGCGGCGTGCGCGTGGTGCCGCTCGTCGGGCCGTCGGCGGTGCTGCTCGCGCTGATGGCCTCGGGCATGTCGGGCCAGGCGTTCACGTTCCACGGCTACCTGCCGGTGGCCGAGGCGGAGCGCGCCATCCGCCTGCGCGCGATCGAGGCGGACTCCGCGAAATCCGGCCGCACGCAGGTATTCATCGAGACGCCCTATCGCAACGCCGCGATGATCGTCGCCCTCGCGTCGGCGCTGGAGCCGGAAACTCGCGTGGCGGTCGCGGCGGACCTCACGCTGCCGACCGAATCGGTGACGGTGCGTCAGGCCAAACGCTGGCGGGACGGCGACCCGGCGGCGTGGAACCGTCGCCCGGCGATCTTCGTGCTGGATGCGAGCCGGCCAGGCAAGCGCAGACGCTGACGCCGGGACACCGGAAACCGTCCGATCATCGCGCGCGTGATCGCCAGACGGGCCCTAGGACTGGTTCTCCTCTTCCGGCCAGTTCTTGATGTAGCTCTTGAGCATCCGGTTCTCGAAGCTCTGCTCCTCGTAGACCGCCTTCGCGACGTCGTGGAACGAGACCACGCCCAGGAGAGTCGTGCCGTCGATCACCGGAACATAGCGCGCATGCCGGTCGAGCATGACCCGGCGCAGTTCCATCACGTCGAGGCCGGGGCCGGCGGTCAGCGGCGCGCGATCGCAAAGCTCGCGGATGGGCGTGCGCCCGACCGCGCCCTCGCCCCTCACGACCGCCTCCAGCACCTCGCGGAACGTCAGCAGCCCGGCGAGCCGCCCGCGGTCCATGACGACCAGCGATCCGATGTCGTGCTGGACCATCACCTTGATCGCGTCGAGCACCGGGGTATCCGGCGTGGCCGTGAACAGCGTGTGGCCCTTGATACGCAGGATCTCGCTGACGAGCATGGTCGCCTCCTTCGCCGTACCGGACCGGGATCGTGCGGCCCTCCGGAGGGAGGGTACGCCGCCGGGCCGCGACCGCGCAACCGCCGCCGGCGGTCCGGGCTCCGGGCCTGCCGGACGTCGCCGGGCCGGAAGGAATCGCCTAGCGGTACAGCACCTCCGGGAGCCACAGGCCGATTGCCGGGAACAGGTAGAGCAGGAACAGCGCGACCACCTGGATCAGCATGAACGGCATCATGCCCGCGAAGATCTGGTTCAGCGTCACGTGCGGAGGCGATACGCCCTTGAGGTAGAAGGCCGCCATCGCGACCGGGGGCGACAGGAACGCGGTCTGCAGGTTGAGCGCGACGAGCAGGCCGAAGAACAGCGGATCGATCTGGAAGTGCGCGAGCAGCGGGATGAAGATCGGCATGAAGATGACGATGATCTCGGTCCACTCGAGCGGCCAGCCGAGCAGGAAGATGATCACCTGCGCGAGCAGCATGAACTGCAGCGGCGTCATGTCTAGCGACAGCACCCAGTGGTTGATGATCTCCTGGCCGCCCAGCAGCGCGAACGCCGCCGAGAAGATCGACGAGCCCACGAAGAGCCAGCAGACCATCGCCGAGGTCTTGGCCGTGAGGAAGACCGATTCGCGCACGGTCGCGGACATCCGCGCCTGGAACACGGCGACGATCGACCAGAGCGCGAACGCCGCGATCGACATCCAGCCGACCCACAGGGGCACGGGCGTTTCCAGCACCTCGAACTTGAGGAGCAGGAACCAGACGATCGCCACGCCGGAGAGGACCCACAGCGGAATCCACACCCGCCAGGCGAGCGTCCGCGCCGGGCCGTACGGCAGCGCCAGCAGCCCGTAGACCGCGGCGAGCGTGAATCCGCCGAGCGATCCGATCGCCGCGGCCTCGGTCGGTGTCGCCAGGCCGAACACGATCGAGCCGAGCACCGCGAGGATCATGATCGCCAGCGGAAAGAACGACGCGAGCAGCTGCTTGAAGATCTCGAGGCGCGCGAACGTGAACAGCACGTAGAGCGCCGCGAGGCACGCCACGCCGACCGCGAGCACCATCCAGTAGGCGCCCGGCGCCGGGATACGCTGCCAGTCGGATACGGCGGGCACGACCGCCGCAGCGGAGGGCGGTGCCTTCGCGGCAGGCGGGGTCGCCGGTGCCGCGGCCGGAGCGGCCACGGACCCGGCCCGCGCCTTGGCGGTCCCTTCGGCAGGCGGCTCCTTGAGCGCACCTCCGGCGGGCGGTTCCTCGAGCCCGCCCTCGGCCGGCGGTTCCTGGAGACCGTCGGACGGCGCGGGCTCGGACAGCCCCGGATCGGAACCGGACGTCGGCTGGTCCCCCATCTGCTCGAGGACCGACGCATCGGTCACGGCATCGGGCTTGGTCAGCGAATGCCAGGTGAGGCCCATCAAGAGCGCGAAGAAGATCGCCGGCGTCAGCGTCAGCAGGAGTTCGCGTCGAACCTGCGCCCGCGGGAGCGCCGGGTCGTTGGACCGCAACGCCCGCAGGAGGCCGGGCACCGCGCGGCTGGTGATCGTCTGCGCGATCCGGGCGTTCACCGGGGGGAGCGCGACCGTCCGCTCGCTGTCGGGCAGCGGCGGCATCAGCGCGGGCTTCCACGAGGCGATCAGCATCATGTAGCCGATGTACAGGCCGGCGAGCATGAGGCCGGGGAAGAACGCCCCTGCGTAGAGCTTGACCACCGACACGCCGGCGGTGGCGCCGTAGACGATCAGCATGACCGACGGCGGAATCAGGATGCCGAGGCAGCCGCCCGCCGTGATGACGCCGGCGGCGATCTTGATGTTGTAGCCCGCCTTGAGCATCGCCGGCAGCGCCAGCAGGCCCATCAGCGTGACCACCGCCCCGACGATGCCGGTGGCCGTCGCGAACACCGCGCAGGTGACGAGCGTGGCGACCGCGAGCGATCCGGGGATGCGCGCGAGCGCGAGGTGCAGGCTGCGAAACAGCTTCTCGATCAGGTTCGCCCGCTCGACCAGGTAACCCATGAACACGAACAGCGGGATCGAGATCAGGACGTCGTTGGACATCACCGAGTAAGCGCGCTGGACCATGAGGTCGAGCGTCTGGCGCATCGCGGTGTCCGGATTCACCGAGCGATAGGCGAGCCACGCGAAGAGCACGCCCATGCCCATCAGCGTGAACGCGGTCGGGAACCCGAGCATGATCGCCACGACGATCAGCGCGAGCATCAGCAGCCCCAGGTGTCCGTTGGTCATCTCGGAGGGCGCGGGCATCAGGACGAACGCCGTCAGGACGACCAGCGCCATGATCGTCAGGCCGAACCACGCCTCCTTCCTCATCGAGCGGCCTCCCCGGCGCTCCGCGGATCGGTACGGCTCACGTCGGGCTCCCGTCGGCGCGGGCGACCAGCTCGTCCAGCTTCGCGATGTCCTCGTCCTTCACGTGGACCATCTCCTTGAGCTTGTCGACGTCGACCTCCTCGACGTCCTGCTCACGCGACGGCCACTCACCCTGCGCCACGCAGACGACGCAGCGGACGATCTCGGTGAATCCCTGGATCAGGAGGAACGCGCCGGCCACCGGAATGACCATCTTGAACGGATAGATCGGCGGTCCGTCGGCCGTGATGTTCGAGTGCTCGTTGATCGCCCAGGACTCGCCGGCGTAGACCCAGCCCGCCCAGCACAGGGCGATCACGCCGGGGATGAAGAACAGCACGTAGAGCGCGAGGTCCAGCCCCGCCTGCAGGCGCGGCGGGAAGAACCCGTAGAGCACGTCGCCGCGCACATGGCCGTTCTTCGACAGCGTGTAGGCGCCGGCCATCATGAACAGCGTCCCGTACATCATGATCATGACGTCGAACGCCCACGCGTGCGGGTTCGACAGCACGTAGCGGGAGAACACCTCCCAGCTGATGAGCGTCGTGAGCGCGACGATCAGCCACGAGAAGAACTGCCCGGCGAACGTGGAGAGCCGGTCGACGGCGAGGAGCAGGCGCTGCATGGGTCCGGGTCCCTCCCGGGTCGAGGCGCACGGACGGGCGGCCGCCCGGCGCGACGCGACGCGAAAACGAAACAGCCACCCGGTCGGTCCGGGTGGCTGCGGTTCGTTGCGGGCGTCAGCCCTTCTTGGTCGCCGACTTCGGACCGAAGTAGTGGTTGTACGCCATCCGGCGGCTGACGTTCGTGTCCAGGTCCCACTTGACCGCCCGCTCGGCGAACGCCTTCTGCGACGCTTCGATCTCCTTGAACAGCGCGTTGTCGGTCGCCTTCTTGGCGGCCGCCGTGTCGTAGGCGACGAGCTGTTCCTGGAGCACCGCGTCCGGCGTCTTGTAGAACTTGATGCCGCCCTTCGCCATTTCGGCGTAGTCCTTCGAATAGCGGTCGACGGCCTTCCACGACATGTCCGCCGACGCCGCCTCGACCGCGTTGGCGATGATCGCCTTCATCTTGTCGGGCAGCGTGTCGTACTTGGTCTTGTTGAACATGATCTCGAACTGCTCGGCGTTCTGGTGGAAGCTCTGCAGCATGCAGGTCTTCGACACGTCCGGGAATCCCAGCAGGCGGTCCGAGGACGCGTTGTTGAACTCGGCGGCGTCGAGCAGGCCCCGGTCCATCGCCGGGACGATCTCCCCGCCGGGCAGCGCGTTGACCGCCGCGCCCATGGCGGTGAACACGTCGATCGAGATGCCGACCGTGCGGTACTTCAGGCCCTTGAAGTCGGCGCTCTTGGTGATCGGTTTCTTGAACCAGCCGAGCGGCTGAGTCGGCATCGGGCCGTAAACGCGCGACACAACGTCCATGCCGAGCGATTTGTAGATTTCTTCGAGCAAGGCCTTGCCGCCGCCATAGGTGTGCCAGGACAGGACCATGTTGGGGTCCATGCCATAGGCCGGGCCCGAACCCCACAGCGCCAGCG
>JADZDA010000066.1 GCA_020851255.1 Burkholderiales bacterium
GCCATCACGTGGCAGCCGATGCCGGCGGTCGCGCGGCTGCCTTCCGGCACCCGGGTCGACGTGTTATGCGGGCAGCCCGAGCAGAAGTACGGCGTGCGCGCGAGGCTGATCCTGGGTTTCGCGAGCGCCGCTTCCTTCTGGTCGATGAATTCGACACGCCGGCGGATGCGCTCGCGGTCGCCTTCGTTCGGATGCAGGCCGAGACGCTCGATGCGCCCGGCGATCACGCGCGCGATCATCGCCGGCGTGAGTTCTCCGGCGGCCGGCAGCAGCCAGTCGCCGTGCGGCCGCACCCATTCACCCTTCTCGTCGAACTTGCCGACCACGCGCGGGCGCACGTCGTCGCGCCAGTTGTAGAGCTGTTCCTTCAGCTGGTACTCGACGACCTGGCGCTTCTCCTCGACGACGAGGATCTCCTCCAACCCTTCGGCGAATTCGCGCACGCCTTCGGGTTCGAGCGGCCAGGGCATCGCGACCTTGTAGATGCGCACGCCCAGCTCGGCGAGGTCGCGCTCGTCCAGCCCCAGGTCGTCGAGCGCCTGGCGCACGTCGAGGTAGCTCTTGCCCGACGTGACGATGCCGAGCCGCGGCCTGGGACTGTCGACGACGATGCGGTTGAGCCGGTTGGCGCGCGCGTAGTGCAGCGCCATGTAGATCTTGTAGTCCTGCATCCGCGCCTCGGTGGCGAGGAACGGATCGGGCCAGCGGATCGACACACCGTCGGGCGGCGTCGGGAAGTCGGTCGGGACGACGATATTGACGCGCTCGGGATCGATCGACACCGAGGCGGAGCTCTCGACGGTGTCGGCGACGCACTTGAAACCGATCCACAGCCCGGCGTAGCGGCTCATCGCCCAGCCGTGCAGACCCAGGTCGAGGATCTCCTGGACCGACGACGGGTAGAGCACCGGCATCATCGCCGCGGCGAACTGGTGGTCCGACTGGTGCGGCAGCGTCGAGGACTTGGCCGCGTGGTCGTCGCCGGCGAGCGCGAGCACGCCGCCGTGCTTCGAGGAGCCGGCGAAGTTCGCGTGCTTGAACACGTCGCCGCAGCGGTCGACACCCGGCCCCTTGCCGTACCACATCGCGTACACGCCGTCGACGGTCGCGCCGGCGTGCATCGTCAGTTGCTGCGTGCCCCAGATCGACGTGGCGGCGAGGTCCTCGTTCAACCCCGGCTGGAAGCGGACGTCGGAGCGTTCGAGGAACGGTTTGGCGCTCCACAGCGCCTGGTCGAGTCCGCCCAGCGGGCTGCCGCGATAGCCGGAGACGAATCCTCCCGTGTTCAAGCCCGCGAGCCGGTCGCGCTGCCGCTGCAGGATCAGCAGCCGCACGATCGCCTGCGTACCGGTCAGATACACACGGCCGCGATCGAGCGCGTACTTGTCGTCGAGGGTGACGTTCGCGAGCGCGACGCCGGTGCCGGCTGGGGCCATCGGGAACTCCGCAAAGATCGTGTCTTCGGACGCTGCGGAGCTTCGTATCTCGCTCCGTCGAGCCTGCGCGGCCGGAGCTCGTGGCGCCGGTGCGATTGGGCGCGCAGTGTACGCCGACCGCTCCGGGCGGGCAATCGGGTCGCCGCTCGTTGGGCGCATCGCTCGATCCGGTGCGACGGACCGGGGAATCCCGATGGCGCGAGCGCGGTCAGCCGGAGCGCATCGTCCCTGGCAGCCACAGGGCGATCGCCGGAAACACGAGCACGAGCGCGAGACCGACGATCAGCAACGCGACGTAGGGCAGCACGCCGACGATGATCTCGCGGATCGAGGCGTGCGCGACCGCCTTGATCGCGAAGAGGTTCATCCCGACCGGCGGCGTGATCAGCGCGAGTTCGAGATTGATCGTGAGCAGCACGCCGTACCAAACCGGATCGATGCGCAGCGCCGCGAGCACCGGCAGCACGACCGGCGTCGTGATCAGGATGATCGAGATCGTTTCGAGGAACATGCCCAGGACGACCACGAGCAGCATGACCGCGAGCAGGAACGCCGTCTGCGACAACTCGTGCCGGGTGACCAGCTCGACCATCTGCAGCGGAATGCGCAGCTTGGTGAGCGCGTTGCCGAGCAGCGCGGCGGCGGCGAGGATCAGGAAGAGCATCGCGGTATTGCGGGCGGCGTCGATCGCGCAGCGCCAGACGTCGGCGATCGACAGGGTCCGGTAGACCAGCGCCGCGATCGCGAGCGCGCCCAGGGCGCCGGCCGCGGCCGCTTCGGTCGCCGTGAACACGCCGAAGTACATGCCGCCCAGCACGGCCGCGGGCAGTGCGAGCGCCCACGCGGAGCGCCGCAGCGCCGCGGAGATCTCGGCCGCCGTTGCGCGTTTTTCGGTACGAACCCTTTCGCGCGCGAACTTCGCGGCGGTCATGCAATAGACCGCGAAGATCGCGGCGAGCAGCAGGCCCGGCACGACGCCGGCCATGAAGAGGGCGCCGATCGACGTGTCGGTGACCACGCCGTAGAGCACCATCGGACCCGACGGCGGGATCAGGATGCCCAGCGTGCCGCCGCCACCGACCACGCCGTAGGCGAAGCGCGGGCTGTAGCCGTAACGGATCATCAGCGGAATGGCGGCCGATCCGATCGTGAGCGCCGTCGCCACGCTCGACCCGGAGATGGCGGCGAACACCGTGCAGGCGGCCACGGTCGCCACACCCATCCCACCGGGGAGATGCCGCAGCAGCGTGTGCGCGGCACCGAACAGGTCGTCGACCACCTTGCCGCGGATCATGAAGTGGGCCATCAGCGTGAACAGCGGGATGGCCACCAGCAGATAGGTGTTGAGCTTGCCGAACACGAGCTCGCCCATGCCGCCCAGATTGCCTTCGGCGAGAGCGACGATCGCGGTCGCGAACAGGGCCAGTCCGGCGAACACCGGCACGCCGGTCACGAGCACCGCCACCAGACCGGCGAGGATCGCGGCGAAGAGCATCGTTCGTTACACGTCGCGGGGGGCGGAAGCCCCGGCCGCGTCGGCTGCTCGACCACGGCGATCGCGCCACGCGACCGCGATCGTGACCAGGGCGGCGAGCGCGAGCAGCGCCGCGCCCAGCGGCACCACGAACTGCGGCACCCACATCGGCACCGCCAGGTAGCCGTTCGATCGCAGACCCACCATGCGCGAGAACGCGACCATCTCGACACCTTCCCAGGCGAGCAACACCGCGGTCGCGAACACCGCGGCGCAGCCGAGTAACGCCGACAGGCGCCGACCGCGATCGGACAGCCGTTCGGTCAGCACGTCGACCGCGATGTGTTCGCCGTGGAAGAGCGCGTCGGCGGCAGCGAGCATCACCGCGGCGACCAGGAGGTAGCCGACCAGCTCATCGACCCAGGGGGTGGGCAGGTTGAGGAAATAGCGCATGAACACCGAATAGCCGATCACCGCCATCGACGCGAGCGTCGCGGCGGCGGCCAGCGCGATGCCGGCGCGCGCGAGCACGCGCACCAGGCGCTCGAGGAATCCCATGGCGAGTCGCGGGTACGGACCCGGGGGAGCCCGGACCCGCGGTCAGATCCTGCCGAGGAGTTCGAGGATCTTCGGACCGCCTTCGGGTGCGGACTTGAGGAAGACTTCGCGCACCGGTTGCTCCATCACCGCGCGCCATGCCGCCTGTTCCTGCGGCGACTGGACCGAGAGCGTCATGCCCTTGGCCTTGAGGTCGCGGACCGCGGCCTCCGCCGTCGCCTCGGTCAGCACGATCGCGTCGGATTCCGCCTTCGCCGCCGCGGCCTCGATCGCCTGCCGGTGCTCGGGCTTGAGCTTCGCCCACCAGGCCGGATTCGCATACATGTGGAAATAGATCGTGAAGACCGGACCGACGGTTCCGAACTTCTGGACCTCGTAGTACTTGCGGCTGTACGCCGCCGAGACATCGGTGAGTCCGGCGTCGAGCACACCGGACTGCAGCGCCTGGTAGACCTCGGACCCCGGCATCGCCGAAGGTGCGGCGCCGGCGGCAGCGAGTCCCTGGTCGGTCATCGAATTGAGGCCCCGGATCTTGACGCCCTTGAAGTCTCCGGGGGCAACGATCGGTTTCTTGCCCGAGGTGACGATGGTCTGGCGCGTGATGTAGAGCCACGCGACGCTGTGGACGCCGCGCTGCGCGAGCTTCCCGTCGAGGAACTTGCGCGCCTCGGAGGTCGGGAATCGCTTGATCCGTTCGAGATCGCCCATCGCGTACGGAATCAGCGTGGCGCTCATCTCCGGAATCGTCGTCCCCCACTGGAAGTTGACGCTCATCGCCGCTTCGATCGTGCCGCGCGCGACCTGGGGGAAGTTCTCGGCCGCCTTGGCGAGCTGTTCGGATCCGAAGAGCTGGACTTCGACGCCGCCCTGGGTCCGGCTTTTCACATCTGCGGCGAATCCCTCGAGGAGTTTGGTCATGTGATGCGCCGGCGGCACCTGGTGCGAGATGCGCATGACCACCGGCTGGGCGGGCGCGACGGTGGACAACGCGAAGGCCGCGACGGCGGCGATTCGGGCGAAAACGGTCATGACGGACTCCTCGAACGGATGGCAAGGCGACAAGGTGTTACCCGATGTTCGTGGCGATCCGGCCGGCGTCCGCGGTCGGGCCCGGGTGTACCCGACCCTCATCGCGTCGCGCGGCCCGCGACGAGGCGCTCGGCCTGGTCCTGCAGCGACGCCTCCCGCCGGCGTTGCGCCGACAGACCGACCAGTTCGTTGAACTCGTCGAACGACGCCAGTGTGGCGGACGCCTGCGCGGTCGTGCCGGTGCGGCGCAAGGTCGCGTACAGGTCGCGCAGCGCCCGGGCGACGGCGTAGGTGGCGGCGACCGGAAACACGACCGCTGCGTAGCCGATCGCCTGGAGTTCGGCCGCCGGAAGCACCGGCGATCGGCCGGTCTCGACGTTGTTCGCGAGACAGGGGCCGGGAATCTCGCGGCAGATCCTGCGCATCTGGGCGATGTCGGTCGGGGCCTCGACGAAGAGGATGTCGGCGCCGGCGTCGCGGGCGATGCGGGCGCGCGCGATCGCCTCGTCCAGGCCATGCACTGCCAGCGCGTCGGTGCGGGCCATCACGACGAAATCCGGATCCACGCGCGCGTCGAGCGCCGAGCGGATCTTCGCGATCCACTCGGCGGTGGGGACGACCGCCTTGCCCGCCATGTGCCCACAGCGCTTGGGGAACACCTGGTCTTCGATGAACAACCCGGCGACGCCGGCCTTCTCGTAGAGCCGGACCGCCCGCGCGACGTTGGTGACGTTGCCGAACCCGGTGTCGGCGTCGGCGAGGATCGGCAGCGTGGTCGCCTCGGCGAGGCGGGCGTACATCGCCGCCATCTCGGTGAGCGAGAGCTGCGAGGAGTCCGGCGCACCGAGCAGTGTCGCCGTCGCGCTGTAGCCGCCCTGGGTGATCGCCTCGAAACCGGCGGCCTGCGCGAGTTTCGCGCCCAGCGCATCGTGGACGCCGGGCATCACCAGGATGTCCGGCGCGGCGATCAGTGTCTTGAGACGGGTCGTGTGTCGCAATTCGGTGTCCGTTCGATGCCCGTGCGCATGCCGAGCCACTCGGCGCGCGATTGTCCCACAGGTCGCGCGGCCGGAACCAGCCGGCGCGACGTTCCCGTGTCGTGATCGCCGGCGACCGGAGCGCTCACCCAGTCCCGCCGCGAGCGCGCGTCGATCGAGTGCCGGTCCTCCGCGCGATGGACGGCGGGCTCGCCGTTCCGCGCGCGTTCGACGCGCGCGGTGCGGTTGGCTCATCGACGCAGGCGGCGCGACTTCGATACCGCGAGTGTCAACAACGCCGCGAGGGCGAGCAGCGTGACGAAATTCATGGTCGGCACCGGCGCGAAGGGCGTGACGGCCGCGGTGACGAAGACCGGCGAGTCACCGACGCCGGAGAACGACTGGCGAACGAATCCGTTGCTGGCGCCGTGTGTCACCTCGATGTCCACGGCACCTTCGGGGACCAGCA
>JADZDA010000067.1 GCA_020851255.1 Burkholderiales bacterium
AGCCCGCCCTCGGTGGTCACCTCGTGGCGGCCATCGGGGACGAGCATCGCCATCTCGGGCTTCAGCCGGCGCGCGATCGCGATCATCTCGTCGGTCGCCGCCATCTCGAGATTGAGCTTGATGTGCGTGAGCTCGCGCAGGCGGCGGACGTCGTCGTCGCCGATGTGGCGGCGATCCTCGCGCAGGTGCACGGTGATCCCGTCGGCGCCGCCCAGGTGCGCCTCGACCGCCGCCCAGACCGGGTCGGGTTCGTAGGTGCGCCGCGCCTGGCGGATGGTCGCGACGTGGTCGATGTTGACGCCCAGCTCGATCATGATCAGCGCTCCGGTGTTCCGATTCCGCTCGCGCCGCCGGTCGCGGCCGGTTCCTCGTCGAACCGCGCCAGTTCGCGGACGACCCGTCGGCTCGAGATCGTCCGGGTGTCGAGGTAGTGGTCGATGACGTCGCGCATCAGGTGCTTGGCTTCGGCGGCCGTGTCCGGATCGTCGAGGCGGCCCTGGGCCAGCGCGATCAGCGTCGCGCCGCGGACGACCGGCCAGCGGACCCCCGGGGGCGGCGCGCCGCGCTGCGCGCCCCGGTCGAAGGCGTAATGGTAGCGTGCGGCGGGATCGATCGGCGCCCCGGACCCGGCCTCGACGGCGAGCGGCAGCGCGTAACCCAGCTGCGCCAGCAGGACGAGCTCGAAGCGGCGCAGGATCGGCGCCTGCGCGGCGCCTCCGGCGAGACCGGCCAGCGCGGCGGCGTACGCGTCGTAGAGCGCCGGATGCGGATCCTCGCGCGGCAGGAGCTTCAGCACCAGTTCGTTCAGGTAGAAGCCGCACAGCAGCGCCGACCCGGACGGCAGCGGCAGGCCGCCGCGCCATTCGCCGCGCGTGAGCGTCTTCATCTCGCCCGAGCCCGACCACGACAGCGCGACCGGCTGGAACGCCTGGAGCACGCCGTGGAGCTCCGAGCGCGGGCGCTTCGCGCCCCTGGCGACCATCGCCACGCGCCCGTCCTCGCGCGAATACGCCTCGACGATGAGGCTCGTCTCCTTGTAGGGCCAGGTGTGCAGGACGAACGACTCGCGGTCCTCCCGCCGCTCGACCTCGCGCCGCGCCACCGGCCGCCCGCTCAGTAGCCGAGCCGCGCGAGCGACGCGTCGTCGTCCGCCCAGCCCTTTTTCACGCGCACCCAGACGTCGAGGTGCACGCTGCCGCCGAACAGCCGGCGCATCGACTTGCGCGCCTCGGTCGCGATCGCCTTCATCGTCTCGCCTTCGCGGCCGAGCAGGATCGCGCGCTGCCCGGGCTTGTCGACCCAGACGACCGCGCCGATCCGCCGGCTCGTCCCGGCGTGCTCGAACGACTCGATGCCGACCGTCGTCGCGTAGGGCACCTCGTCGCCCAGCCGGCGGAAGATCTGCTCGCGCAGGAATTCCGCCGCCATGAAGCGCTCGTCGCGGTCGGTGAGCTCGTCGGGTCCGTACAGCGGCGGGCCGGCCGGCAGCCGCAGCGCGATCTCGCGCGCCAGGTGGTCGAGCTGCACTCCCTTCTCGGCGGATACCGGAACCAGCGCGGCGAACGCGCGCAGCGCCGCGATCTCGGCGAGACGCGCCAGCAGCGCCGACTTGTCGGGCAGCAGGTCGATCTTGTTGAGGGCGACGACGACCGGACGGTCCTCCGGCAGCAGCGCCAGGACCTGGCGGTCGGCCGCGGTGAGCCGCGCGGCGTCGACGACCCAGACGATCGCGTCGACGTCGGCGAGCGCCTCGCGCACCGCGCGGTTCATCCGCGCGTTCAGCGGCGAGGCGTGGCGCGTCTGGAATCCGGGCGTGTCGACGTAGATCGCCTGCTGGCCGGGCGCGTTGGCGATGCCCACGATCCGGTGGCGCGTCGTCTGCGGCTTCTTCGAGGTGATGCTGACCCGCTCGCCCACGAGCGCGTTGACCAG
The DNA here is from genome assembly GCA_020851255.1 of Burkholderiales bacterium. GTDB lineage: Bacteria > Pseudomonadota > Gammaproteobacteria > Burkholderiales > Casimicrobiaceae > VBCG01. The sequence continues at coordinate 1,933 of JADZDA010000067.1, forward strand.
CGTCGACTTGCCGACGGAGGGCCGTCCGACGACCGCGACATGGCCGCAGCGGTGCGCGGGGGCCGTCGGCGCCGCGGGTTCCGGGTTCCCCGGGCCGGCGGCCGCTGCGCCGGTCATCGTTCGCCTCCCGGCGCCGCGACGAGCGCGTAGGCGCGCGCGGCGGCGTCCTGCTCGGCGCCGCGCCGGCTCGTGCCGGACCCCGACGCGGCGATGTCCATCGACGGAATCCGGCATTCGACGGCGAAGGCCTGCGCATGCGCCTCGCCGGTCGTGCCGACGACGACGTACTCCGGGACCGGGATCCGGCGCGCCTGCAGCCACTCCTGCAGCCGCGTCTTGGGGTCCTTCCCGAGCGTCGTCGGGCCGGCCGACGCGAGGTCGTCGCCGTACGCGGTGTGGATCGCCCGCTTCGCGGCCTCGAACCCGCCGTCGAGGAACACCGCGCCGAACACCGCTTCCAGCGCGTCGGCGAGGATCGACGGGCGGTCGGCGCCGCCGCTCTTGAGTTCGCCCTCGCCCAGCCGCACCTCCCTGCCCAGGTCCAGCCGTCGCGCGAGCCGCGCCAGCGCGTCCTTGTTGACGAGGTTCGCGCGCGCCCGCGACAGGTCCCCCTCGTCGGTCGCGGGGAACTTCTCGTAGAGGGCGAGCGCGACGACGAAGTTCAGCACCGCGTCGCCGACGAACTCGAGGCGCTCGTTGTGGCGGGCGCCGTGGCTGCGATGGGTGAGCGCCTGCGCGAGCAGGTCGGGCGCGCGGAAGACGTGCCCGAGCCGGGATCCGGGCGAGTCGGCCATGCGCGGGCCGGTCCCCGCTATCGGGACACCGAGACGTCGAAGTCGAGCAGCAGGCTCACGTTGCCGACCATGTGCAGCTGCTTCTGCCAGGCGACCTGCGCGACGATCGCGTTGCCTTCGCGGGTCACGTTGAGGTCGGTCGCCCGGACCGAGTCGATGTAGTCGGCGGCGATGTACTTCTCGAACGACTTCTTGACGACCGCCGGCGTCGGGTCGGGTGCGTCGCGCAGCGACTTCTCGACCGCCTTCTGGACGGTGAAGTACTCGACGTACGAAGGCACCATCCGGAAGCCTACGATCGCCACGACAGCGATCACCGTGGCGACGAACAGGAATCCGATCATCGACAGCCCGCGCTCGCCACGTCGTCCCCGCATGATCGCCTCCTCAGCGGATCCCGCTGCCCACGCGCTTGAACGCGAGGCCCGAGATGTCGTCCCAGTTGAACCAGATGAAGAAGGCGCGGCCGCGGACGTGATCGTCGGGGACGAAGCCCCAGTAGCGGCTGTCGTCGCTGAAATCGCGGTTGTCGCCCATGACGAAATAGTGACCGTCCGGCACCCGGCAGGTGAATCCCTCGGGATTGTAATCGCAGCGGTCGCGGCCGGGGAAAGTGCGGACGTTCTGCGGGTAGACCGCCGGCGCCTGCGCGCTCGCGGCGATCGTGTAGTCGTGCGGCTCGCCGCCGGCGTCCGCCTGCTCGACGTAGCGCTCGGCGGTCTCGAAGCGCAGTCCCTCGAGCCAGCTGTAGGTGCCGTCGGCCCGGCGCGGCAGCGTCTTGCCGTTGATCGATACGACCTTGTCCTTGTAGGCGACCGTGTCGCCGGGCAGCCCGACCACCCGCTTGATGAAGTCCTGCGACGGGTTGACCGGGTAGCGGAAGACGACGACGTCGCCGCGCTTCGGGTCGCCGAGCGGAACGATCTTCCTCTCGACGATCGGCAGGCGCAGTCCGTAGGCGAACTTGTTGACCAGGATGAAGTCGCCGACCTCGAGCGTCGGGCGCATCGACGACGACGGGATCTTGAACGGCTCGGCGACGAAACTCCTCAGCAGGAACACCGCGAGGAGCACCGGGAAGAAGCTCACCGGATACTCGATCCAGGCCGGGGCGGGAGTGTCGGCGCCACGTGCCTTGGCGAGCACGAACCGGTCGAGCGCCCAGACCGCGCCGGTCGCGACGGTCAGGAGGAAGAGGATCAGCGCGAAGTTCATCGGCGGGACGGTCCGGGGCGACGGGGATCGGCCGGTGCGACGGCCGGGCGGATTCTCGCACGAGCGGGTGCCGCCGCGCCGCCGCCCGTCCCGCGCCGGCCGTGATTCGTCGTTCCCGACCCGGCCGTGGTCATTTCTCGCCGACCTTGAGGATCGCGAGGAAGGCCTCCTGCGGGATCTCGACGCTGCCGACCGCCTTCATCCGCTTCTTGCCGGCCTTCTGCTTCTCGAGGAGCTTGCGCTTGCGCGTGATGTCGCCGCCGTAGCACTTGGCCAGCACGTCCTTGCGCATCGCCTTCACCGATTCGCGCGCGATGATCTGCGCGCCGATCGCCGCCTGGATCGCGACGTCGAACATCTGCCGCGGGATCAGCCCGCGCATCTTGTGCACGACCTCGCGGCCGCGGAACTGCGACACCGCCCGGTGCACCATCACGGAGAGCGCGTCGACGCGGTCGCCGTTGATCAGGATGTCGAGCTTGACCACGTCGG
>JADZDA010000068.1 GCA_020851255.1 Burkholderiales bacterium
TACTGCGTGGTGCCGCCGGCCGGGTCGAGCACCTGGGTCAGGCGGCTCAGCGCGTCGTAGCTGCTGCTCGTGGTGCGTGAGAGCGGGTCGGTGGCCGTCAGCGGGTTGCCGTTGCCGTCGTAGGCGTGCGTCGTGGCCTGCCCCTGTGCGCCCAGCTCCTGCGCCAGTCGGTTGAGCGCATCGAACGTGCGGCTGCGGGTGCGCGCCAGCGTGCCGCCGGGGTCGTATACGCGCTCCTGCGTCCGGTTGCCCGAAGCGTCGAGCGTGTAGTCGATCCGGTTACCCAAACCGTCCTCGACCCGGGTCAGCCGGTGCGCGGCGTCGTAGGTGTAGGTCAGCGTCGAGTTGTCCGGGAGCACGACCCCCGTGAGCTGGCCCGCCGCGGCGTAGACGTAGCTCGTCGCTTCGCCGCCGACGTTGCGTTCGGTCAAGCGGCCGCGTGCGTCGTAGGTCAGCGTCGTGAGGAGCCCGTTCGGATCGACGGTGGACAGCGGCCGCCCGGCCGCGTCGTACGCCGTCACCTGCGTGACGTGACCGGCCGGGTTCGTGCTCGTCTGTAGTTGCCCGCGGCGGCCCGGGTCGGCGTCGTTGTCGGGATGGTAGGCGTAGGTTGTGACCCGGCCGTCCGGATCGGTCGCGCTGAGCACGCGCCCGAGCGTGCCGTAGGTCCACGACCATGTCCGCGTCATCGTCGCGCCGCTGCCGTCGTTCTTCGGCGCAACGAGGGTCTTCTGCGTCAGGTTGCCGGACGCGTCGTAGGTGAATGTGATGGTGCGTGTGCCCCCCGGCGCTGGCTCGGTGAGCGTGGCCGGCAGGCGGTAGGTCGGGTGCCAGCTCGTGGTGACGCGGCGCACGTCCGGTCGATTCGGCGGGGTCGCCAGTACCGTACTGCACGATTCCGAGGACAGGATGCCCTCCACCCGCGCGGTCTCCAGGTTGCGCGAGAGGTCGTACGCGTAGCAGACCTTCTTGCCGTTGAAGTCGGTGCGCGAGGTGGCGTTGCCGTTGGCGTCGTAGGCGGTCGCGCTCGTCTTGCCTCCTCCGCAGGTCTCGCACGGTTGCGTGATCGACGCGGGTTTGCTCACGCCCAGGACGTTGGTGAAGGCGTGCGTGCGGATCGTTCCGCGCGGGTCGGTAATCGTCGCCGACGTTCCACTGTAGGTCAGCGTATACCGATCGGCGCCGCCTGCATGCTCCGTCAATACGGGCCGCCGGCTGCCGTCGTACCCGAAGCTCGCGAACCGTGCGCCGTTCTCGTCGACGATGCCGGTCAGGACGTCCGGTAGATTGGCGCCGCCGGTCAACGCGCTCTCGTTGTACAGGTACGTGCGTGTCCCACCGCCGGGGAAGGTGACCGCCGTCAGGTTGCCGGTCGCGTCGTGGGCATACTGATAGACGTGGTTCGCGGGATCGGTGATCGTGGCCAGCCGCCCACCGGCGTCGTACGCCATCGCGAGCTGCCGGCCGAAGGCGTCGGTCACGCTCGCCAGCCGCCCGTTGCCGTCGTAGGCCAGGGCATGCGTGCTGCCGGCCCGATGCACGACCGCGCTGAGCCGCCCGGCGGCGTCGTAATGCTCGGTCTCCTCCGACTTCGCGACGTAGTACTGCCACCCCAGCGTCGCACCGCCGGCGTCGACCACGCGCGTGAGGCGATCGTCGGTGTCGGCGTCGGTTTGCCACGCAGCACCGGCGTCGAACGGCGTCAGCGGCACCGCTGCACCGTTCTTCATCAGCGTGAAGAACAGAGTCCGGCCGTCCGGCCGATGGGCAAAGACGGTCGCCATTTGCAGCCCGATCTTGGGCGCGAGCGCCTGGAAGTACTGGCCGCGCCAGCGCGTGCCCACCGCCGCGCCCTGTTCCTTCCCGGAACTGTTGTAGGTGCGCTCGATGCGCAGCGGATGCGCGCCGGGCAGCACGAGGTCCGTCTCGACCTGGAACTTGTTCGGGAATCCCGGGTTGACCGGATTGCCGACCGCGCACGTAGGGCCGGCGTTCTTGAAGCGATTCTCGGCCTGGCAGTACCACCGACCCGCCGCGGCATCGTAGACAGGTATCGGGCCGCCCGGCCGCAGCTCGTTGCAATAGTAGTAGATGCTCTGACCCGAGTAGCCGTAGTCGAGCCAGGTCGCGCACGCGTCCACCCGCGGTGGGGGCACCACCGCGTAACACCCGTGGGCCGCGCAGTTCGCAGCCCAGCCGGGGTTCTCCTTCTCGAACTCGACGAAGTCCACGCACAGCGCGCCCTGGTCGGCCCAGTCCTCGCGCCAGCGCGACAATCCCGGCGGGTAGTTCTGGTTCTGCGTCATTGCCCAAAGCGGTGTCGTCGGCGTCAGTTGGGCAGGGGCGTCCCCGGAATGGACAACGATGCCAAGCATCGCGGATGCGAGCACCGTCCAGAAACTGACGCGGATCACCTTCATGGCAACACCAACGGAATCGCCACGACGTTGTTCACCTCACCTGCTTCGGTTACGAACCCGCTGTCGGTGTTGGTGCCCGGACCAACCGTCGCGCTGCGGCCGTCGATCTTCACGAACAGCGTGTAGTTCCCCGGCAGCGTCACCGCCGTCGTCGTGAACGTTTGCGTCACCGTATAGCTCGCCCCTGCCGCCAGCGCGGTGCTGCGCAGCTTGTAGCCCGCCAGGTTCGCGTCGGCGTTGTCCAGCGTCCCATCCGCCGACAGGTATGCCAGCGCATAGAAGTTCGGTTGCGCCGCCGTCCCGCCGACGTTGGTCACCGTAAACGTCACGGGGATACTTCGAGACCCGTTGGCGTTCGTCACGATGGCGCCCGTACTGACGCCGGAGAGAGCGAGGTCGGGCTTGGCCGGAAGCGTCAGCGCAATCGCCTGCGCATTGTTGGCCTCGTTCCCCTCCACGACGAATCCGCTGTCGGTGTTCGTGCCCGGACCAACCGTCGCGCTGCGGCCGTCGATCTTCATGAACAGCGTGTAGTTCCCCGGCAGTGTGGCCGCCGTCGTCGTGAACGTTTGCGTCACCGCATAGCTCGCCCCTGCCGCCAGCGCGGTGCTGCGCAGCTTGTAGCCCGCCAGGTTCGCGTCGGCGTTGTCCAGCGTCCCATCCGCCGACAGATATGCCAGCGCATAGAAGTTCGGCGCCGCCGCCGTCCCGCCGACGTTGGTCACCGTGAACGTTACCGGCAGGCTGTAGGCCCCCGCCTGGTTCACCGTGATGGCACCCACGCTCGCGCCGGTAACCGTCAGGTCCGGCTTGGCCGGAAGCGTCAGCGCGATGGTCTGCGCATTGTTGGTCTCGTTGCCCTCCACGACGAAACCACTGTCGGTGTTCGTGCCCGAACCAACCGTCGCACTGCGGCCGTCGATCTTCATGAACAGCGTGTAGTTCCCCGGCAGTGTGGCCGCCGTCGTGGTGAACGTCTGCGTCACCGTATAGCTCGCCCCGGCCGCCAGCGCCGTGCTGCGCAGCGCGTAGCCCGCCAAGTTCGCGTCGGCGTTGTCCAGCGTCCCATCCGCCGACAGGTAGGCCAGCGCGTAGAAGTTCGGCTGCGCGGTGGTCGGACCGACGTTCGTGACTGTAAAGGTGACGGGAAGGCTGTAGGCACCTGCCTGGCTGGTCGAAATCGCCCCAACGGAGGCGTTGCCGATGACCAGATCGGGAAGCTTGGGCGGCAAGACAACAGCCGTCGATGCCACATTGTTGGTTTCGATGAACTCGGCGACGACGTTGGGTCCGGTCGGCGCGTACTGGCCGGCGCCCGCGCCGCCGTCGGCCTTCACGTGCAGCGTGTAGGTCCCGGCCGGCGTCGTGGCCGCGGTCGTGTAGGTGGCGTTGACCGTGTAGCTCGCGCCCGCGCCCAGCGCGACGCTGCGCGTGGTGAAGCCGGCCAGCGCTTCGTCCGAGTCCTCGAACGTTGCATTCGCCGACGAATAACCGCGGTCGGTCCAACTGCCGGTCGCCTCGCCGGTGCCGACGTTGTTGACCTGGAACGACCCCGCAATCGTGTAGGCGCCGCTCGTCTGGACGCCGATCGCGCCAACCGTGAGACTCGTGACCGTCAGGTCCGGCTGGACGACGCGCGTCGCCTGGATCAGATTTCCGGCCGCGTCATATGTGAACTGGATCTGCGCCGGGGTCTGGCCCGAGCTGCTTGCGGGAAGAAGCATTGCCAGCGCAGCAACGAAACACGCAGCGATGCGCCGCATGCACGTCGGCCGGCCGTCGAGGTCCACCTCGAATCTCCCCTGAACTCGGTGAAGCGAATTGGAGTTGTTGCAGCGGAGCATAGCCCGCCGTGATGCACGCGGTCAACGGCACTACTGTGCAATGTTTCGCATTCGCTCTTGCCGCCAAACGATTCTCGAGCACCGCGCCACTCCGCATCGAAGTGGATCCGCGCTGTACATCCCGGAGCAGCGACCTACACCCCCAACCGCGCCGTCAGCTCCCCGACGTTGGCCACCATCGCCGCCGCCGTGTCGTCCAGCACGATCCGCCCCTTCTCCAGCACCACGGCGCGGTCGCTGTGCGCGAGCACCGAGCGGAAGTTGCGGTCGACGATCAACGACGCGATGCCCGACTGCCGGATCTCGCCGATGATCCGCCAGATCTCGCGCACGATCAGCGGCGCCAGGCCCTCCGTCGCCTCGTCGAGGATGAGGACGTCGGGGTTGGTCGTAAGCGCGCGCCCGATCGCGAGCATCTGCTGCTCGCCGCCGGACAATTGTTGGCCGCCGTGGTCCAAGCGCTCGCCCAATCGCGGGAACGTCGCGAGGATGCGGTCGAGCGGCCAGTCGTCGCGGCCGGAGACGCCGGGGCGCGCGGCGACGGCGAGGTTCTCGCGCACCGACAGGTTCGGGAAGATCGCGCGCCCTTCGGGAACGTAGGCGATGCCGGCGCGCGCGACGCGGTCCGGACGCATGCGCGTGCCGTCGCCGCCGCGGATGTCGACCTGCCCGCCCGACGCGCGCACGTGGCCCATGATCGTGCGGATCAGCGTCGTCTTGCCCATGCCGTTGCGGCCGAGCAGGCCGACGGTCTCGCCGGCGCGGATCGCGAGCGAGACGCCGCGCAGCACGTGGCTCTCGCCGTAGTGGACGTTCAAGTCGCGCACGGCGACGAGGGCGGCGTCAGTGTTCATCGCCTTCCCCGAGATACGCGAGCTGCACTTCCGGGTGCGCGCGTACGGCGGTGGGCACGTCGCTCGCGATCACCGCGCCGTTGACCATCACCGTGATGCGGTCGGACACGCGGAACACCGCGTCCATGTCGTGCTCGACCAGCAGGATCGCGTGGCCCACCTTGATGCCCGCGAGCAACTCCAGCATCCGGTCGGTCTCCTCGGGCCCCATGCCGGCGAGCGGCTCGTCGAGCAGCAGCACGCGCGGCCGCGTGGCGAGGCACATCGCGATCTCGAGCTGCCGCTTCTGGCCGTGCGACAGCACGCCGGCGACACGCTGCGCGAGGTCGGCGAGCCCCGCCTGCGCCAGCCCCTCGCGCGCGGCCTCGCCGCTGACCGGGCACGCGGCCGCCGCGGACCACCACGTCCACGGCCGCGGGTATCCGGCCTGCGCGGCCAACCGGCAGTTTTCGAACACGGTGAACTTCGGGAAGATCGTCGTGCGCTGGTAGCTGCGGCCCAGGCCGTTGCGCGCGCGCCGCGGCTGCGACCACGTCGTGACGTCGTTGCCGAGCAGCTCGACGCGGCCGCTGGTGATGGCGATCTCGCCGGAGAGCACGTTGATCAGCGTCGACTTGCCGGCGCCGTTGGTGCCGATGACCGCGTGGATCTCGCCTTCGGCCAAGTCGAGCGAGACGTCGGACACGGCCGTGAGCCCACCGAAGCGGCGCGTCACGCGCTGCGCGCGCAGCAACGGCGTCCGCGCGTCAGCCACGCTCGCCTCCGCCGCGCCGCCGGGCGAGCCAGCCGCGCACCTGCGCCGGCAGCCCGATGAGGCCGTCGGGCATGAACGCGACGCACGCGATGATGGTTCCACCCAGCAGCAGCTGCCAGTGCTTCGCGGCGGGGCCGAACACGACGTCCCACTGGAAGAAGAGCTGCAGCAGCGCGAACGCGAACGCGCCGAGCACCGCGCCGGACAGCCGCCCGATGCCACCCAGGATCAGCATCAGCAGCACGGCGCCGGACTCGTGCCACGACAGCATCTCGGGGTTGACGAAGCCGTCCTTGACCGCGACCAGGAACCCGGCGACGCCGGCCAGCGCGCCGGCGATCGTGAACGCGGCCAACTTGTACGAGAACGTCGGGAAGCCGGCCGCGCGCATCCGCTGCTCGTTGCTGCGGATGCCGGCCAGTGCGCGGCCGAAGCGGCTCGCGAGCAGGGTCGCGAGGAACGCGAACACGAGCACCAGGCACGCCAGCACGACGTAGTACATGACGAGCGGCTTCCCCAGGTCGAGCAGGTTGACGCCGAACACGGCGACGGCAGGCTTCACGTTGAGGTAGATGCCGTCGGTGCCCCCACCCAGCTTCGTGTCGTGGAACACGTAGTAGGCCATCTGCGCGAAGGCGAGCGTGACCATGATGAAGTAGACGCCGCGCGTGCGCAGCGACAGCGCGCCGATGACGAGCGCGTACGCGGCCGAGCAGACGACGGCGGCCGGCAGCAGCCAGAAGATGCTGGCCGCCGCGTACTTCGGCGACAGCAGCACCGCCGCGTACGCGGCGATGCCGTAGAACGCCGCGTGGCCGAGGCTCACGAGCCCGGTGGCGCCGACGAGGAGCTCCAGCGACAGCGCGAAGATCGCGAGGATCATCACCTTGGTGGTGAACTCGAGGTAGAAGCCGGACGCCAGCAGCGGGAACGCCGCCAGCACGGCGATCACGACGAGCGGGCCGGTCAGACGGTACGTGCGCGCGTCCATCGGGCCGCTAGCTTTCGTCCCGGTCGGAGCACACCCTCACCCCGGCCCTCACCCCAACCCTCTCCCGCAAGCGGGAGAGGGAGCGCTTCGGCGCAGCCGTGGCGTCGCGGCGAGGCGTCCGCGCACCCACGGCGCTGCCGGCGCGACGCGCCTGCGCGCGTGCCGCCTGGGCACCATCCCTCTCCCCCGCATGCGGGGGAGAGGGCCGGGTGAGGGGGCACCGCGCGGTCTGCTTGGCAATCATCGACGTCAGCCCTGCTTGAACAGCCCTTCGGGCTTCCACAGCAGGATCGCCGCCATCAGCAGGTAGACGAGCACGCCCGCGGCCTGCGGGAACAGCACCTTGCCGAACGTGTCGACGATGCCGACGAGGATCGCCGCGAGGAACGCGCCGCGCACCGAGCCGATGCCGCCGATCACGACGACCACGAAGCAGA
>JADZDA010000069.1 GCA_020851255.1 Burkholderiales bacterium
GATCGGCAGCGCGTCGAGCGCGCTCTTCGCATGCCACCAGGTGTCGGCGATCACCGCGACCGCGGAATCGCCGACGCGCACCACCTTCTTCACACCGGGTCGGCGCAACGCGACCGCCGCGTCGAGCGCGCGGACCTTGCCGCCGAACACCGGGCAGTCGCGGATCGCGGCGTTGAGCAGACCCGGGAGCTTGAGATCCGCGCCGTAGACGAGCGCGCCGGTCATCTTCTCGACAGTGTCCAGCCGTGCGAGGCGCTTGCCGGCGATCGTCCAGTCCTTCGGGTCCTTGAGCGCCACGTCGGCCGGCGGTTTCAACTTCGCCGCGGCCGGCGCGAGTCTGCCGTAGCTCAGTGCGCGTCCGGTCGCGACGTGGACGACCTGCCCTTGGGAGGCGATGCACTCGGCGACCGGCACGCGCCAGCCGTCGGCCGCCGCCTGCACGAGCATCATCCGGGCCGCGGCGCCGCCCTTGCGGACGTAGTCGTGCGACTCGCGGATGCCTCGGCTCCCGCCGGTGGAGAAATTGCCCCAGACCCGGTTGCGCGCGAGGTTCTGGCCCGGGGTCGGATACTCGGTGCGCACCTTCGCCCAGTCGCACTCGAGCTCCTCCGCGACGAGCTGCGCGAGTCCGGTGAGCGTCCCTTGCCCCATCTCGGAGCGGGCGATCCGCACGATCACGGTGTCGTCCGGCTGGATCACGACCCAGGCATTGATCTCGGGCGCGGCGGGGGCCGCGGCCGACTGCGCCGAGGCCATGCGCGCGAACGGCACGTGGAAGCCGACGACGAGACTGCCGGCGACCGCCGCGCCCGCACCGAGGAAGCGGCGGCGCGCTCGGTTCCCCGGAGCCGGCCGCGAATCGGCGCGTGCGTCGGAATTCGTCGGCGCCGGACGGACGGAGGATCGATGATCGTTCATGACCGGCCTCCGTCGGTCGCGTCGGACCGGGCGAGATGGACGATGTCGAAGCCGGCGCGTCGTGCGTCGCCGCCTCGCGCCGCGACCTTGATCGCCGCGCGCACCCGGTTGTAGGTACCGCAACGGCAGACGTTGGTCATCCGCTCGTCGATGTCGGCGTCGGTCGGGTTCGGCTTGTCCCTGAGCAGCGCCGCCGCCGCCATGATCATCCCCGACTGGCAGTAGCCGCACTGGGGGACATCCAGCGCGAGCCAGGCCTGCTGCAGCGGATGCGACCCGTTCGGCGCGAGCCCCTCGAGCGTGACGATCTTCGCGCCGGGCTTGACCGCGGAGACGGGCAACGCGCAACTGCGCACCGCTTCGCCGTCGATGTGCACGGTGCACGAGCCGCATTGCGCGACGCCGCAGCCGTACTTGGTGCCGGTCAGGCCCAGCGACTCGCGCAGGACCCAGAGCAGCGGTGTGTCGGGCTCCGCGTCGTGCGCGCGCTCGCGGCCGTTGACGTTCAGCGTGGGCATCGGGGTCTCCTCGGTTCGCCGCCCGCCGGCGGGGTGTCGCGCCGGGGCATTCCGGCTCATTCTAGCGATCGTACGACCGCCCGGTGCGAACCCGTAGGCGCGCCCGGCATCGACAACGGGCGAACAGCGCACCGGCGGCGAGTGTTCCGTCGCCGCGGCCTTCCACGGCAACGCCGGCTCGCGCGACGCCGGGCATTCGGTCGCTCATGTTGTCGCACCGCAACAGAGAAACGGCCGGCGGTCGACCGCCGCGGTTGATTTTCACCCGCATCGCCCCGACCATGCCCCCAAGCGCCCGCGGGATGGCGGGCGTGCAACGCCCCGATGCGCTTCGACACTCCCGATCCGGCCTACACCGGTTCGCCGCGTTCGCGGGCGAATTTCCGCATCGCCACGCGGCTCGTGTTCGCGTTCGTGGGTTTCCTGTGGCTCGTCCAGCTCCTGAACTGGGGGACCGGGCCCGATTGGGGACCGTTCGCGCTCAGGCCGCGCGACTGGGCCGGCGCCGCCGGCATCGTGTTCGCGCCGCTGCTGCACAGCGACTTCGGCCACCTGCTCGCCAACACGCTGCCTCTGGTGCTGCTCGGCATCACCGCCTTGCACCTGTACCCGCGCTCGACGCTGCGCGCGCTGCCGTCCCTCTACCTCGGCCCCGGCGTCGCCGTGTGGCTGTTCGGCCGCGACGGGTTGCACGTCGGCGCGAGCGGAATCGTCTACGGCCTGATCGCGTTCGTGTTCGTCGCCGGCCTGGTCAAGCGCGACCGGCGCGCGATCGCCGCGTCGATGATCGTCGCCTTCCTCTACGGCACCGCGATCTGGGGCGTGCTGCCGCTGCAGCCGCGCGTGTCCTGGGAGACGCACCTCGCCGGCGCGCTGATCGGCATCGCTGCCGCGCTCCTCATGCGCAAGCTCGATCGCGTGCCGATCGTCCGCTACGAGTGGGAAGACGAGTCGGTCGTCGACCTCGCCGTCCGCGCCGAGCGGCCGGCCGACACGGGAACGGCCCCGGGCGTAGGCATCGACGTGGCCCCGACCGTCGCGACCTCCTCGAGATGGGTCTGGGACAGCGAGCGCCAACGCTTCGTCGCGGCCGGCGATTCGGAGCCGCGGACGCTGCACTGACGCCCGCCGCGCTCGCGTGAGACATGGCCCCGAGGATCTCAGCCCGCGCTCGCGACCTTCGCCGCCGAACCCGGCGATCGCTCGTCGCGCTCACCTTCGACGGACGCGACGTCCCCGATCCTCCGCCCTGCCTGTGGTCGAAGGGAATCGC
>JADZDA010000070.1 GCA_020851255.1 Burkholderiales bacterium
AATCTGCGCCATCGCCGCGACATCGAGCAGGCCTACCTCGCGGCGATCCGGACGGCGAAGCGCGAGATCGTCGTCGCGACCGCGTACTTCTTCCCCGGATTCCGGTTCCGGCGTGCGCTGATCGCGGCCGCGTCCCGCGGCGTCGGGGTGACGCTCCTGCTACAGGCCAGGGTCGAGTACCGGCTGCTGCACTACGCGAGCCGCGCCCTCTACGGGCAGCTCATCGGGGCCGGCGTGACCATCCAGGAGTATCGCCGGTCGTTCCTGCACGCCAAGGTCGCGGTGATCGACGGCGCCTGGGCGACCGTGGGTTCCTCGAACATCGACCCGTATTCCCTGCTGATGGCGCGCGAGGCGAACCTGTTCGTCCGCGACGCCGGGTTCGCGGGTGAACTGCGTGCCGAGCTCGCCGCGATGATCGCCGATGGCGCGCAGCCGCTCGATCCAGCGCGCTGGCGCGATCGCCCGGTCCTCGCCAAGGCCCTCTGCTGGGTCGCCTACGGCATCGTCCGCGTCGGCATGGGATTGCTGCGCTACGGTGGCGACGAGTGGTGGCGCGGACGTCCGCGGCGGCGGTAGCCGCGGTCGCGAGCGCCCCTTCTCAAACCGGCCGCGCGATGCGATCCTCTCGCGCGCCGCCGCCGAACGGTGACGATCCGGTCGTCCGCACCGGCCGGCGCGACAGCGATCGCGACGCATGACGACGACCTCCCACGTCCTCCGGGCGATACGCGGGCCCGCGCTCACGTTCGTCGACGACCCGTTCGTCGTCGGCGGGCCCGGGTCGGCGCGTTACGAACCCGACGCGCTGATCGTGTTCGGCGACGGACGCATCACGGACTTCGGCGATCACGCGGCGGTCGCGTCGCGCCTGCCGCCGGGCGTCCCGGTCACGACCTACCGCGACGCGCTGATCCTGCCCGGCTTCATCGACGCCCACGTCCACTATCCGCAGACGCCGATCATCGGCGCGTACGGCCGTCAACTGCTGGATTGGCTCGACCGCTACACGTTCCCCGCCGAGCTGCGCTTCGCCGATCCGGCGTACGCGCGGGAGGTCGCGCGCGCGTTCCTGCGCGAGTGCCTGCGCTGCGGGACGACGAGCGCGGCGGTGTTCTGCACCGTGCATTCCGCGTCGGTCGACGTCTTCTTCGAGGAGGCGCAGCGTATCGGCGCGCGGATGATCGCCGGCAAGGTGCTGATGGACCGCAACGCGCCGGACGGGCTCGTGGACACCGCGCAGTCCGGCTACGACGAATCGAAATCGCTGCTGCGCCGCTGGCACGGTCGCGGCCGGCTAGCCTGCGCGATCACGCCCCGCTTCGCGGCGACGAGCTCCGACGCACAGCTCGACGCGGCCGGCGCGCTGTGGCGGGAATTTCCCGGCGCCTACGTCCAGTCGCACGTTTCCGAGAATACCGCGGAGGTCGAGTGGGTGCGTACGCTGTTCCCCGAGCGCGCCGGCTACCTCGACGTCTACGGCCACCCCGGGCTCCTCGGACGCCGGGCGATCTACGGGCACGGCATCCACCTGACGGAGGACGAACTCGCGCGCTGCCACGAGACCGGTACGGCGATCGCGCACTGCCCGACGTCGAATCTGTTCCTCGGCAGCGGCTTTCTCGACATCGGCCGGCTCGCGCGCGCGGAACGCCCCGTGCGCGTGGGGCTCGCGACCGATCTCGGTGCCGGCACGAGCTTCTCGTTGCTCCGGACGATGGGCGAGGCGTACAAGGTCGGGCAGGCCAGGGGCGCCGCGCTCGACGCGTGGCGCGCGTTCTGGCTGGCGACGCGCGGCGCCGCCCGCGCGCTCGACCTGGACGGCGTCGTCGGCTCGCTCGAGCCCGGATGCGAAGCCGATTTCGTCGTTCTCGATCTCCGGTCGACGCCGCTCATCGATTTCCGGATGAAGCACTGCGGCAGCCTCGAGGAGGCGCTGTTCGTCCAGATGACGCTCGCCGACGATCGGGCGACCCGCGCGACCTGGATCGCCGGCGATCCGGTGTACGACCGGGATCGGTCGGTGCCTTTCGCACCCGCCCTCGCCTGAGCGCGCGGCGCGTTCCGGCCGGCGTCAGCCGGCGGACGGCCGCGCCGGCCCGCGGATCCAGCGCGCGAGCGTCGTCGCGAGCTGCTGGGACTCGAACGGCTTCGCCAGGTAGTCGTTCATCCCGGCCTCGAAGCACCGCCGGCGATCGTCGTCGAACGCCGCGGCGGTCATCGCGATGATCGGCAAGCGCTCGGCCGGATAGCGTTCGCGCAGCCTGCGCGTCGCTTCGTAGCCGTCCATCTCCGGCATCTGGATGTCCATCAGCACCGCGTCGTAGACCGGCGCATCCGGCGCCGACAGGTGCGCGACGGCCTCGCGCCCGTCGGTGACGGCCGTCACATCGACGCCGAGATGCGTGAGCACGCTGGTCGCGACGATCCGGTTGACCTCGTTGTCCTCGACGAGCAGGACGCGGGAGCCCGCGAGCGCCTCGGCGCGGCCGGCGTCCTCGGCGCCTTCCCGCGCCGCCGAGGTCGCGGAGGCGACCGCGCCGCCGGCCGGCAGCGGCAAATCGGCCCAGAAGCGGCTTCCGGCTCCGGGCTGCGATTCGACGCCGACGCTTCCGCCCATCAGCTCCGCGAGCTGGCGGCACAACGCGAGCCCGAGACCGGTCCCTCCGTAGCGGCGGGTCGTCGACTCGTCGGCCTGCGTGAAGGGCCTGAACAGCCTCGCGCGGCGGTCCGCGTCGATTCCGATGCCGGTGTCGCTGACCTCGATCCGCACGTGGCCCGGGCGCGGTGCGAGCAGGCGGGCCGTGACGCCGCCCCGCGCTGTGAACTTGACGGCGTTCGCGACGTAGTTGTTGACGATCTGCCGGAAGCGCATCGGATCGCCGCGCAGCGTCGCGGGCACGTCCGGTGCGACCGACGCATCGAGCGAAACGCCATTGTCCGACGCCAGCGCGGCGTGGATCTGGACCACGGCGTCCATCTCGCGCCGCGGATCGAAGTCGACGCTCTCGAGCTCGATCGCGCCGGCCTCGATCTTGGACACGTCGAGCACGTCGGAGACGATCTCCAGCAGCGCCTGCGAGGCGGTGCGGACCCTTGCGAGGTAGTCGTCCCGCGACTCCGCCGCGAGCGACGGATCCTGCAGCAGATGCGTGAGTCCGACGATCGCATTGAGCGGCGTCCGGATCTCGTGGCTCATGTTCGCGACGAAATCGCTCTTCGCCTGGCTCGCGGCCTCGGCCTGGCGCTTCGCCTCGGCGAGCGCACCGGCCGCCTGCCGATCGCGGGTCACGTCGCGCAGGACGGTGACCAGCGCCGGTCCGTCGACGAGCGCGACACAGACGGTCAGCGTCTCGATCGTGCGTTCGCGGCCGGCCGGGTCGGCATGCCGGTAGAGGGTCGTCGGCAATCGCATGCCGGGTTCGAGCGACCGCGCGTCCCTCAATCGCGCATCGAAGTGCTCGCGCTCGGACGCGGGCATCAGCGCGCGGATGCTCTTGCCGACCATCGTGTCGGCGGAGGTCAGGCCCGCCATCGCGGTGGCGACGAGGTTCGCGTACACGATCCGGTCGTCGCGGTGGATGAGATAGCCGAGCGGCGCGACCTCGAGGAACTCCTTGAGTCGCCGCTCCTGCTCGTCGGCGGCGCGCAGCGAGTCCTGGAACGCCCGGGAGAAGAAGTACGGGATCGCGCCGAGCGCGCTGATCGCGACGACGTACACGATGGCGATGTTCACCAGGGGAATCGCCCGGATCGCCTCCGCGTCGGTGATCCGGCCGCCCAGCTCGGCGACGACCAGCGCCGCGTAGGTCGCGAGTGCGATCGCCGCTGCGACGAGGCCCGCGCGCGGACCGATCAGCAGCGACGCGAGGAGCACGAGGATCGCGACGATCGCGAACATGTAGCTGTGCGCGCCGTAGCCCGAAGCCACGACGTACACGATGATGCTCGCGTGGGTGGCGCCCAGGACCAGGCCGGCGCCCAGACGGGGTCGCCCGCGCCGGACGAGCACGACCGCGGGCACGGCGGCGGCCAGCACCGTCAGCGGCATCGCGAGGCGGGTCGCGCGTTCCAGCGGCCGTCCCTCGTGCACGAGGAAGACGATCGCCAGCAGCGAGGCCGCGCCGAAGAACACGACCAGCGCGAGCGTGACGCGCGCGATCAGTCCTTCGATACGGTGCGAGGGCACGTTCATCGTGGAATCGCCGCCCGGCGGGAGGAATCGGCGAACGGGTCGCGCCGGTGGCGGAAGTGGTCCGGATCCGGTGCGCCGCAAGTTCGAGCATAGCCGAAACGCCCGCCCGGCGGCGTGCAGTCGACAATCTGTCGGCTACGGGCGCCGGAGGGTCGCGACCGGCCTGCTAGACTGACCGGATGCGCGGTTCCCGCTCCGGCACGCTCCCGCTTCCGCCCGACGCCGGCGTGGCGCGTACGCAGCGGGGCGACTGGAAGACCATCCGCGAGATCCTGCCGTA
>JADZDA010000071.1 GCA_020851255.1 Burkholderiales bacterium
TGGGACTGAACCTCACCGTCGGCTACGCCGGCCAGATGTCGCTGGGCCACGCGGCGTTCTTCGGCATCGGCGCCTACCTCGCCGCGATCCTGCTCAAGCTGTCCTGGCCGTTCCTGGTCGTCCTGCCGGTCGCCGCGATCGCCTGCTTCGTGCTCGGCCTCGCGCTCGGCTTCCCGGCGCTGCGCGTCCAGCACCACTATCTCGCGTTCGCGACGCTGGGCTTCAACGTGCTCGCCTACCTCGCGATGCGCAACGAAGAGGCGATCACAGGCGGCACGTTCGGCAACTCGGGCATTCCGCGCCCGACGATCCTGGGCGTCGACCTCGGCGGCCACGTCGCCTACTGGTACTGGACGCTGGGCTCGCTGGTCGCGCTGGGCGCCCTGCTGTGGTGGCTGCTGCGCTCGCCTTGGGGACGCGCGTTCGCCGCGCTGCGCGACAACCCGATCCGCGCGGAGAGCCTCGGGGTCAACATCACCGCGTACACGCTGCTCGCCTTCGCGATCGGCGCGGCGTGCGCCGGTATCGCCGGTGTCTACTACGCGTCGCTGGTCGAGTTCATCGAGCCGGGGCCGTTCCATTTCTCGACCTCGCTCATGATGCTGCTCGCGGTCATCGTCGGCGGGTCCGGAAAGTTCTACGGACCGGCGGTCGGCACCGCGATCGTCATCCTGCTGCCCGAGTTCCTGCGCGGCTCGTCGATCTCCTGGCTCAAGTTCATGCAGGTCTGGTACCTGGCGTTCTTCGGCGTGGCGGTCGTCGCGCTGATGATCTGGCTGCCCGGCGGACTGCTGTCGATCAAGGAGCGGCTCGACCGCAAGGGGGGGCCGCAGTGACGCACCCCACGTTCCTCGAAGTCCGTGACGTCCGCAAGCACTACGGTGCGATCAAGGCGGTCGACGGCGTGTCGTTCCAGGTGGCGCCCGGCGAGATCGTCGGCGTGATCGGTCCCAACGGCTCGGGCAAGACGACGCTGTTCAACTCGATCCTCGGCCAGATCCGGCCGACGGCCGGTGGTGTCTCGTTCTGCGGCGAGGACGTCACCGGCATGTCGCCGCTCGAGCTCTCGCGCCGCGGCGTGGGCCGTACGTTCCAGACCTTGCAGGTGTTCGGCCAGCTCTCGGTGCGCGACAACCTGATCGTCGCCGCGCAGGAATTCAAGGGCACGCTGCCCGGGCGCCTGTTCGCCGCGCCGGACGCCGGACTCGGACAGCGCGCCGACGAGATGATCGAGCTGTTCCGGCTGAAGCACGTCGCGCACCTGCCCGCGGGACGACTCTCCTACGGCCAGCAGAAGCTGATCGACATCGCGATGGCGTTCATGCCCACGCCCAGGCTCGTGCTGCTCGACGAACCCTGCGCCGGCGTCAACCCGAGCCTCGTCGACCAGCTCCGGGAACTGCTGGTCGAGCTGAACAAGTCGCAGGGCGGCAGCTTCGTGGTCATCGAGCACAACATGGACTTCATCATGAAGCTCTGCCCGCACGTGATCTGCATGGTCGAGGGCAAGGTGCTCGCCGAGGGCAAGCCAGCCGACGTCCAGGGCAATCCCGCGGTGCTCGAAGCGTACCTGGGGAATTGACCATGAACGCCAGGGTCATCGAGTTCGACAAGGTCGTCGCCGGCTACTCGCCGAGCCTCACGATCCTCAACGAG
This sequence comes from Burkholderiales bacterium, assembly GCA_020851255.1. GTDB lineage: Bacteria > Pseudomonadota > Gammaproteobacteria > Burkholderiales > Casimicrobiaceae > VBCG01. Next base: position 1,657 of record JADZDA010000071.1, read on the forward strand.
ACCACGCTCGACGCGCGCGCGGGCGAGATCACGTTGCTGATCGGACCCAACGGCGCGGGCAAGTCGACGGTGCTGAAGACGCTGTTCGGCTTCCTCGAGCCCCGCTCGGGCGAGGTCCGCTTCGAGGGCCGGCGGATCAACGGTCGCTCGCCGCGCGAGCTGCTGGGCGAAGGCATCGCCTACGTCCCGCAGGGGCGCAACCTGTTCCCGTCGCTCACCGTCCGGCACAACCTCGAACTGGGCGGCATCACGCTGCCCCGCGGCGAGCTGCCCGGCCGGATGGAGGAGGTGCTGCAGCGCTTCCCGCGCATCCGCGAACGGCTGGACAACCAGGCCTCGACGATGTCGGGCGGCGAGCAGAAACAGCTCGAGATCGGACGCGCGCTGCTGCTGCGCCCGCGCGTGCTGCTGATCGACGAGCCGTCGATCGGCCTGTCGCCGATCCTCGTGCGCGACGTGATGACGCTGCTGCGCGGCCTCGCCGACGCCGGCACGACGATCCTGATGGTCGAGCAGAACGTGCGCACCGCGCTCAAGTACTCGAACCGCGCGCTGGTGCTGGAGATGGGACGGCTCGCGCTCGACCGTCCGGCGTCCGAACTGCTCGGCGATCCGAACCTCAACCGCCTGTTCCTCGGCGCCGGCACCGCGAAGGCCGCTCCCGCCGCCGCCTGATCGACCCCGGTCGCGCGGGCGCGAGTCGCCCGCCCCGGCCGTCCGCACCGCCCACTACGGCAAGGACCACGCGATGAACCCCGGCAAGCCCCTGACCCTGCGCGGCCGCACGCTCGGCGGCGACCGCCCGCTGATCTGCTCGCCGCTAGTCGGCCGCACGCGCGAGCGCCTGCTCTCCGAGACCGCGAACGTCCGGGCGAAGTCGCCCGACGTGATCGAATGGCGCGTCGACTACTACGAGGCGATCGCCGACACCCACGCGGTGCTCGCGACCGGCGAGGCGATCCGGGACCTGGTCGGCGACACGCCGGTGATCTTCACCCGCCGGTCGGTCCGGGAGGGCGGCGAGTCGATCGCCATCGGCGACGAGGAGGTCGTCCGCCTGTACGAAGCGGTCGCGGCGAGCAAGCTCGTCGACCTGATCGACTTCGAGATGGGCAACGACGCCGACCACATCCGGCTGGTGCGCGCCGCGACGCGCGCGAGCGCCACCGCGCTCGTCCTCTCGTATCACAACTTCGGCTACACGCCGGGCGCCGACTTCCTGGTCCAGCGCTTCCTCGAAGCCGAGCGCCTCGGCGCCGACGTCGCCAAGGTCGCAGTGATGCCGCGCGACCGCGCCGACGTGCTCACGCTCCTCTCGGCGACCGCGCAGGCCGAGTCCAAGTCGAGAATTCCTCTCATCAGCATGTCGATGGGTCCGCTGGGCGCGGTCACGCGTATGATCGGGGGCGTGTTCGGTTCCTCGCTCTCCTTCGCGATCGGCGAAGGCGCATCGGCGCCCGGTCAGATCCCGATCGCCGATCTGAAGGCGCTCTACGACATCATCGCCCGCGCCCGCGGCGGACGCTGAACCGCCCTCCCCTTCCGGCTTCCCTCATCGCCTTCCCCGCGCGCGGTCGCCTCGCGCGCGGCGCTACCCACCCGCACGGAGAACCCCATGAAAACCCGCATCATCCGGGCCCTCGCGACAGCCGCGCTGGCCGCCGCGCCCGCGTTCGCATCCGCCCAGGAAACCATCAAGCTCGTCAACGTGCTCGAACTCTCGGGCGCGATCGCGACCGCCGGCACCAACTACCGCAACGGCGTCGAGCTCGCGGTCAGGGAGATCAACGCCGCCGGCGGCGTGCTCGGCCGCAGGTTCGAGACGGTCACGCTCGACGGCCAGAGCAACGCCGGCGTCTCCAAGGCGATGGCGCAGCGCGCCGTCGACATGGGCGCGTTCGCGGTCATCGGACCGACCCTCTCCGGCGCGATGGTGGTGAGCGCCGTCGAGACGCGCCGCGCCGAGATCCCGAACTTCACCGGCGCGGCCGCCGCGTCGATCACGCAGCAGGGCAATCCGTACGTGATCCGCACGAACTTCACGCAGGTCACGTCGATGCCCAAGGTCGCGCGCTACATCAGGAACGACCTGAAGGCGCAGTCCGTCGACATCATCTGGATCAACACCGACTTCGGCAAGGGCGGCCGCGACCAGTTCCTGATCGCCGCGCAGCAGCTCGGCCTCAAGGTCGGCGCCGACATCTCGAGCGACCAGAACCAGGTCGACTTCTCCGCGGCGGTCCTGAAGGCGAAGCAGACCAACTCCGACGCGCTGTTCGTCTACACGAACGAGGAGGAGTCGGCGCGGCTCGCGCGCGAGCTGCGCAAGCAGGGCTACGCGAAGCCGATCGTCGGCGAGGCCACGATCATCAGCCAGAAGGCGATCGAGCTCGCCGGCGACGCGGCCAACGGCATCCGCGGCCACGTCGCGCTGACCGTCGACGCTCCGACCGCGGTGATGAAGGCCTTCGACGAGAAGTTCCAGCGCGAGTACAAGGTCAAGTCCGACCACAACGGCATCCAGGGCTACTCGGTGCCCTACATCATCAAGGCGGTGAGCGAACGGATCGGCAAGGTCGATCCCAAGGCGTTCAACGCCGCGCTGCGCGATGCGCCGCTGTACGTCAAGGACCATCCGGGCATCCTCGTCGACGTCAAGTTCGACCGGAACGGCGACCCGGACCGCGCGAGCTACATCGTCGAGATCAAGGACGGCAAGCAGGTCGTCCTGCAGACGCTGCCGCCGAACAATCCGTTCTGACGGCGCGAAAGCGTATCGCCCGGGAGGGCGCGCCGCGAGGCGCGCCCTTTTTTTCCGGCGCGGCTCAAGGCGCCTGGATCGTGCACGCCAGCCGGTAGACGGCCGGTTCGACGCCGGCCGCGCCGTGCGCGGCCCAGCGTTCCGGCGCGAGCGCTCCCGAGGCGAGCGCACTGATCGCCGCGTCGTCGTAGCCGGTGACGACGAGCGCCGCGGCCACCGAACCGTCGCGCCCGCGGATCGCCTGCTCGCGCGTCATCGCCGCCTCGCGGGCGTTCGCGTACAGCCGCCACGACGCCACGCCCCTGCATGCCGCGACGGCGGGCAACGCGTCGTGGACGAGCCAGCGCCGCAGGTCGTCCATGCGCCCGGCGGCCGCCGCATGGGGCACGACGAGGCTCGCCGCACCGATCCCCTCGCCCGCCGCCGCGACGACCTCGCACAGCGTCCGGCGCATGCCGACGTAGCTCGTCATCATCCGCGCAGTCCACGGCGTCGGATGGTCGAGCCGCTCGCGATAGGCCGGCGATTCGAGCACGCCGGGATCGGCGACGTCGTAGATCACGCAGTAGCGCGGCGAACCCGTGTCGCGGGTCCAGCGCGTACCCCGGATGAAGCCGGGGATCGAGAGCCGCTCGGGCAGGTGCTCGCGCGTGTGCCAGTCGTCGTGCTCGCCGACGGCGCCGGCGACGACGTCGAACAGCAGCAGCAGCGCGCCGTGTCCGTGGGCGTGGGGCGTGTTCATCCGCGTATCCCGGGCAGCGTCTTCATCGCGGAAGCCCGGCCTTCCTAGAGCCGGTGCGCGAGCACCGCGGCTTCGTGGATCGCCTCCAGCGCGGTGCGCGGCAGCGCCGCATCGCCGACGACGTGGACCTCGAGCGACGGCGCGAGCCCGACGAGCGCCGCCACGAGCTCGTCGACCGGTACGAGCGAGCGCGTGGCCGCGACCAGGTCGATGCCGTCGACGGTCCAGCGCCGCTCGCCGTCCCACAGCTCCGCCGACCGCGCGCCCAGCCGCTCGACGGTCGTGCCGGCGTGGATCGTGACGCGGGGATCGTCCTCGAGCGGCGCGAGCTGGAAGCGGCGGGAACGCGTCGCGATGTCCCCGGCGAGTTCGCGCGAGGGCTCGACGACGATCACCTCCGCGCCGCGGTCCGCGAGCACGCGGGCGATCGCGATGCCGCGGATGCCGCCGCCGATCACCAGCGCCCGCGCCACGCCCGCCGCCGGCCTGCGCAGGATTTCGTAGGGATCGACCAGCGGCGCCGCCTCGACGCCGGGGATCGCCGGCAGCCCCGGACGCGAACCGGTGGCGACGACGACGACGTCCGGAGCGTCGGCGAGCACGCGCCGCGCGTCGGCCTCGACGCCGAGCACGATCTCGACACCCGCGCGCGCGGCGGCGCCGGCCTGCCAGGCCAGGTGGCCGGCGAAGTCCTCGCGGCCCGGGGCGTGGCGCGACAGGAGCATCTGACCGCCCGGCTCGCCGTCGCGCTCGTAGAGCCGGACCCGGTGTCCGCGCTGCGCGAGCACGCGCGCAGCCTCCAGCCCCGCGGGCCCCCCTCCGACGACGACGGCCCGGCGCGGCGACGCCGCCGGCCGGATCGCGCGCTCGCGTTCGAAGCCGGTGGTCGTGTTGACCAGGCACACGATCGGCAGGCCGCGCGAGTGCAGGTCGCTGCAGCCCTGGTTGCAGGCGATGCACGTGCAGATCTCGGCCGCGCGTCCGTCCCGGGCCTTGGCCGGGAACTCGGGGTCGGCGTGCAGCGCACGGCCCAGCGTCACGAAATCGCAGGCGCCGGTCGCGAGCAGGTGTTCGGCGACGCTCGGATCGTTGATGCGCCCGGACACGCTGACCGGCACGCCCGCATGCCGGCGGATCTCGCTCGCCAGCGGCGCGAGCACGCCCTGCGGCATCTCCATCGGCTGGGTGATCCACCAGTTGGTCTCGTACATCCCCGCCGAGACGTCGATCAGGTCGACGCCGGCCGCGACCAGCCGCGGGGCCGCGGCGCAGACGTCGGCGAGCGTGATGCCCTGCTCGCGGTGCTCGTCACCGCTCAGCCGGTAGAGGATCGGCAGCGCGTCGCCGACCGCCGCGCGGACGGCGGCGACGACCGCGAGCGGGAACCGCAGGCGGCCGTCGAGATCCCCGCCGTACTCGTCGTCGCGGCGATTGCACCACGGCGAGAAGAACTGCGACAGCAGATAGCCGTGCGCGCCGTGCAGGCCGATGAAGTCGCAGCCGGCGTCGGCGGCGCGCCGCGCGGCGTCCGCGAACCGCGAGACGATCTCGGCGATCTCGCTGCGGTCGAGCGCCCGCGGCGCGTATCCGCCGGCGCCCTCGTAGGGCACGACCGACGGCGCGCGCGACTCGAGTCCGCTCACCCACGGCTGCACGACGCGGCCGCCGTCATTGAGCTCGGGACCGACCACGCCGCCCTCGCGGTGGACCGCCGCGACCAGACGCGCGAAATCCGGGACGAGGTCGTCGTCGTGCAGGCCCATCTGCCAGGTGCGGCCCTTGCCGCGCGGATCGACGTAGGTCGCCTCGGTGTAGAGCAGGCCCGCCCCGCCGCGGGCGCGCGCGGCGAGGTAATCGACGTAACGTTGCGGGCCCCGCCCTTCCGCCGTGCAGTAGTTGCGCTCCATCGGCGAGCCGATGATGCGGTTGCGGACCTCGAGCGATCGCAGTCGCCCGGGTCGGAAGAGCATCGGGTAGCGGCTCATCGGCGTTACTCGCCCGTCCGGCGCTTCACGCGCTCCGGCGCCCGGCGCGGGCGACGAAGTCCCCGGCGAGCGCGTGACGGAGCGCGGTCCAGCTCGCCTCGTCGGGCGCGCACAGGAGTCCTTCGCCGCCGGACGACCAGCGGTACGGACTCCCGTCGAGGCAGGCGTTGTAGCCGCCGGCCTCGCGGTGGATCAGCGTGCCGGCGAGGTGGTCCCACGCCGAGAGCTTGCCGAACAGCAGGAAGTCGTAGTGGCCGGCGGCGACGAGCCGGTATTCGTGCGCCGCGGTCCGGTAGTCGCAGGCCCCTGCCGTGCGCGGCAGGTTGGCGGTGACCGCCGCCTTGAGCGCGCTCGACATGAACAGCCACGACACCATGCCGACCATCCGGTCGACCGGGGCGGGTTCCGACACGTGCAACGCCACGCGCGCACCGCCGGCACGCTCGACCCAGGCGCCGCCGCCGGCGATCGCGCCGGTCCACTCGTCGAGGATCGGATCGACGATCACGCCGGCGATCGTCTCGCCGCGCTCGAGCACCGCGGCCATCACGCCGAAGAGCGGCAGTCCCGACGCGTAGTTCTTGGTGCCGTCGATCGGGTCGACGACGAACGCGAGCGGGGCCCCGCCGATCGCGTCGAGCGCGCGCGGGTCGCGCGACACCGACTCCTCGCCGACGACCGTCGCGCCGGGGAACGCGCGCGCGAGTCCCGCGGCGATCGCGGCCTCCGCGGCGACGTCCGCCTCGGTGACGAGGTCGAGCGGCGAAGACTTGGCGCGCACCGCGTGCGCCGGCAGCGCGCGGAATCGCGGCAGGATCTCGGCACGCGCGGCATCGCGGAGCATGCCCGCGACCGCGCGCAGGTCATCGGGCGCGAAGGACATTGGACGATTGTCGCACGCGCGCAGATGCCGGCCTCTCCCGGTTCGCCGGCTCCCCTACAGATATTGCGTTTTCACATGTTCTGCATTGATCCCATAGTATGGACAGCATGCCTCATCAGCCGTATCGTCCCCGGAACGTGGCCGTGGCATCGCGCTCCGTCACCGGTCCGGCGATCGGCCCGCCACGCTGACCCGCCACCCCGCCGCACGACACCCGATTTCCGGAGATCCTCGATGAACCGCCCGTTCCGCCTCCTCGCGACGGTGTTCGCCGTCGCGTTCGCCTTCGCTTCCACGACCGCGCCCGCGCAACCGGTCAAGATCGCCGGCCTGGTCGAACTCTCCGGCTCCGGTGCCACCGCCGGCACGAATTTCAACAACGGGGTGAAGCTCGCGATCCGCGAGATCAACGCCGCAGGGGGGCTGAACGGCCGCCCGATCGAATACAGCCCGTCCGACACGCAGACCAACCCCGGCGTCGCCAAGGGTCTCGCGCAACGCGCGATCGACGACAAGGCCTACGTGGTCGTCGGCCCGGTGTTCTCCGGGTCGATCCTGGTCAGCATGCAGGAGACGCGCCGTTCCGAGGTCCCGAACATCGTCGGCGGCGAAGCCGCGGCGATCACGCAGCAGGGCAACCCGTACATCTTCCGCAGCTCGTTCACGCAGGCGGCCGCGATGCCCAAGGTCGTCCGCTACATGAAGGACTACCTCAAGGCGAAGACGGTCGCGGTGCTGTTCGCGAACACCGACTTCGGCAAGGGCGGCCGCGACGTCGTCGTCAAGGAGCTCGAGGCGGCCGGCGTCAAGGTCGTCGCCGACATCTCGACCGACGTGCCGCAGGTCGACTTCAGCGGGCCCGTGCTGCGGGCCAAGCAGGCGAACGCCGACGTGCTGTTCGTCTACCTGCACGAGGAAGAGTCGGCGCGCGCGCTGCGCGAACTGCGCAAGCAGGGCTACGACAAGCCGATCGTCGGCGAGACGACGCTCGCCAACGAGAAGGTCGTCGAACTGGCCGGCGACGCCGCCAACGGCGTGGTCGCGCACGTGGGCCTGACCGCCGACGCGCCGAACGCGAGCGTCCAGGCGTTCACGAAGAAGTACGAGGCCGAGTACAAGGCGCGGCCGGACCACAACGCGATGAAGGGCTACACCGGGACCTGGGCGATCAAGGCGGTCCAGGACAAGCTCGGCCGGTTCGACCAGAAGGGTTTCATCCAGACACTGCACGGCGCCCAGTTCGCGGTGAAGGACTACCCGGGACTGCTCTTCGACGTGCGCTACGACGACAAGGGCGACCTCGACCGCGAGAGCTTCATCGTCAAGATCGTCAACGGCCGCGCGCAGGTCATCGAGACGCTGAAGCCCGCCTGGGCGTCGAAGTGACGAGGGGACCGCTCGCGGGACGCGTCGCCGTCGTCACCGGCGGCGCGCGCGGCATCGGCCTGGGGATCTGCCGGCGCCTCGCGCAGGACGGCGCGTCGGTCGTGATCTGGGACCGCGACCTCGCGCCGTTCGACGCCGCCACCGCCGGCTTCGCGCCGGCGGCGCTCGTCCCGGTCGACGTCGCGAACCTCGCCTCGGTCGAGCGCGCGTACGCCGGGACGGTCGCGAAGACCGGTCGCATCGACATCCTGGTCAACAACGCCGGCGTCAACGGACCGGTGGCGCCGACCTGGGAATACCCGCCGGACGCCTGGGACCAGGTGCTCGCGGTCGACCTCACCGGCGTGTTCTACTGCTGCCGCGCCGTCATCCCGGGCATGCGCGCGGCGGGCTACGGGCGCATCCTCAACATCTCGTCGGCCGCCGGCAAGGAAGGCGTCCAGAACATCGCCGCCTACGCGGCCGCGAAGGCGGGCGTCATCGGCTACACCAAGTCGATCGCGCGCGAGCTGGTCGGCAGCGGCGTGCTGGTCAACTCGCTCGCGCCGGTGATCACCGAGACCGAGCTCTTCCGCGAGATGACCGCCGAGCACATCGCCTCGTCCAAGGCGAAGATCCCGATGGGGCGTTTCCTCACGGTCCCCGAGATCGCCGCGATGGTCGCGTGGGTCGTCGGGCCGGACTGCACGTTCTGCACCGGCTTCACGTTCGACCTGTCCGGCGGTCGCGCCACCTATTGACCTTGCGGCCGACGCGCGCCGGATGAGCCCGCCACGATGGACCGGATCGCGGTCGCGCTGATCGGCGCCGGCGTCATCGGCAGGATCCACGCGCGCAACCTCGCCGCGCGCGCCGACGCGCGGCTTTCCTGGGTCGTCGATGTCGACGCCGCCCGGGGTCGCGAGCTGGCCGGCGCGCACGGTGCGCGTTACACCACGTCGGTCGACGAGGCGCTCGCCGACCGCGACGTGCGCGCGGTCGTCGTCGGCTCGTCGACCGACGTCCACGAGGCGCACGTACTCGCCTGCGCGGCCGCCGGCATGGCGATCTACTGCGAGAAGCCGGTGTCCGACAGTCTCGAGGGCGCGCGCCGCTGCGTCGACGCGGTCCGGGCCGCGGGCGTCGTCGCCGCGATCGGGTTCAACCGCCGCTTCGACGCGAGCCACCGCGAGGTCCACGACCGGATCGCCGCCGGCGAGATCGGACCGGTCGAGCTGCTCCACCTCGTGTCGCGCAGCGCGGGCTCGGCGAGCCCGGCGGACGCCGCACGCGCCGGCGGGCTCATCCGCGAGAAGGGAACGCACCACTACGACCTCGCCTGCTGGCTCGCCCGTTCCGAGCCGGTCGAGGTGTACGGATCGGGCGGCTGCCTGTTCGAGCCCGGCTACGCCGAGTTCGGCGACGTCGACACCGCCGTGCTGGTGCTCCAGTTCGTGTCCGGCGCGCGCGCGACGTTCAGCTTCAGCCGGCGCACCGCCTACGGATTCGACGAGACCCTCGAGGTCTTCGGCGCGAAGGGCATGCTGCAATCGCTGCGCCACCGCGAGCGCGGTGTCGCGCTGTGGCAGGGTCCGCGCGTGAGCGAGAGCGGCATCCACGGCGGCTGGTACGACCGCTTCGCGCCGACCTACGTCGCCGCGCTGGCCGCGTTCTTCGACGCGGTCCGCGGCGGCACGGCGATGTCGCCCGACCTGACCGACGGCCTGCGCGCGCAGGCGGTCGCCGAGGCCGCACGCGAGTCGATCGCCACGGGAAAGCCGGTCGCCATCGAAACCTCCTGGAACTAGCCGCGATGTCCAAACCCGCAATCGAGAAACTCGCCCGCTCGCTCGCCGATGCCTGGCGAAACGCCACGACGACGCCGCTGCCCCCGCTCGCCGAGGCCGCGGCCACTCGCGAGGACGCCTATCGGGTCCAGGATCGGCTGGCCGACCTGCTCGGTGAGCCGATCGCCGGCTGGAAGGTCGGGGCGGCGGTCAAGGCCGTCCAGATCCTGGAAGGTCACGATGGACCGATCGTCGGCCGGCTGTTCGCGCCGCGCGTCTATACGAGTCCGGCGAACGTGCCCGCGGCGCGCTACGACGGCTACAAGATCGAGTGCGAGGCCGCGTTCCGCTTCGTCGAGGCCGTTCCCGCCCGCGCGCAGCCGTACACCCGCTACGAACTGGCGCCGAAGATCGCCTTCCACCCGGGCGTCGAGATCGCGGGCAGCCGCTACGCGGCCGAGGGCGCGCCTCGCAAGGCCGCGACCGCCGATGCCATCGCCGACAACGGCGGCGGCGGCGCGTACGTCGTCTCCGCGAACGGGATCGCCGACTGGGCGGGCATCGACTTCGAGCGGCTGGCGATCGACGCGCATCTGGACGACGGCACGGCGCTCGAGCCGATCGCGCCGGAATTGCGTCGCGATCCGGTCGACATCCTCGTGGAGACGGTCAACGACATATCGGCGCGCGGCTACGGCTTTCGCGCCGGTGATCTGCTGTCGACGGGAACGCTGACGGTTCCCCGGCCGATGCGCCGCGGCCGGTCGCTGACCGCGCACTTCGGCCGCCACGGCAGCGTTTCCTTCCGGATGGACTGACCGGGCCGTCCATGCGCAGGATCCGCTGGGGGGTGCTCGGCACCGCCGACATCGCGAAGACGCGGGCGTTGCCCGCGATGGCCGGGGCGCCGAGCGCGACGCTCGCCGCGATCGGTTCGCGCGACCTCGCCAGGGCGCGTGCGATGGCGGACGCGTTCGGCGCGCCGCGCGCGCACGGCTCGTACGAGGCGCTGCTCGCCGACCCGGAGGTCGACGCGCTCTACGTGCCGCTGCCCAACCACCTGCACCTCGAATGGTCGGTGCGCGCGCTGGAGGCGGGCAAGCACGTGCTGTGCGAGAAGCCGCTGGTGCTCCGCTCGGCCGAGATCGCCGTCCTCGCCGCCGCGCGCGAGCGCACCGGCCGGCACATCGAGGAGGCGTTCTCCTACCGCAACCATCCGCAGTGGGCGAAGATCCGCGAGCTCGTCGACCTGGGCGCGATCGGCGAACCGCTCGCCGTGCACGCGACGCTGGCCAAGCAGTTCCACGATCCCGACGACATCCGCAACAACCCGGACAAGGGCGGCGGCGCGCTCTACGACCTGGGCTCGTACACGATCAGCGCCTGCACGCAGGTCTACGGCCGTGCGCCGCAGCGGGTGATCGGCGCGCTCGACCGCGATCCGCGTTACACCATCGACCGGCTGTCGACGGCGATCCTCGACTACGGCGGCCGGCACGCGACGCTGAGCGTCTCGTCGCAGGGCGGCCCGAACGCCTGGGCCTCGCACCAGCAGTTCACCGTGCTGGGCAGCCGCGGCTGGCTCGCCTGCGATTTCCCCTACGCGCACGGCCGGCCCACCGCCTGCCACGTGTTCGTCGGCGACGAGGCCAGCGCGGGCTCGATGCCGACACGCACCTGGACCTTCGAGCCGGTCAACCAGTACGCACTGCAGTTCGAACGATTCTCGCGCAAGCTCCTCGGCGACGACGTGCCGAGCTGGCCGGTCGAGGACGCGGCCACCACGCTGCGCATCATCGAGGCGATCTTCGCCTCGGCGCGCGACGGACTCTGGAAATCCCCGTGAACGACACCCGCACCCTCGAACTGGGCATCGCCCACCTGCCGCTGCTCGACTACGGACCGCCGGCGCTCTTCGACATCGCGGCGCGGGCGGGCTACCGGCGCGTGGGACTGCGGATGCACTCGGCGGCGCCCGGCACGACGGTGTATCCGGTCGAACGGCGACAGGCCCCGGCGCTGCGCGCCGCGGCGCGCGCCGCCGGCGTCGAGATCTACGACGCCGAGTTCATCCCGCTCGCGCGCGACCTCGACGTGAACGCGCTCGACGGCTGGATGGCGACCGCGGCCGAGCTGGGCGCGAAGCGCGTCAACTGCGGCGCGAGCGGCGACGATCCCGACGTCGGCCGCAACGCCGAGCGCTTCGGCGCGCTGTGCGACGTCGCCGCCCGACACGGACTGGGTGTCGACCTGGAGTTCATGCGCTGGCGCAAGCCGATCGCGTCGATCGGCGACGCGGTCGGGGTCGTCACGCGCGCCGGCCGGCCGAACGGACGCATCCTGGTCGACCTGCTGCACGTCGTGCGCTCGGGCGGCACCGCGGCCGACCTCGCGCGCGTGCCGGCGGCGCTGTTCGGGCATGTGCAGCTCTCCGACGCCCCGCTCGCCGATCCTCCCGACGCCGCGATCCCGACCGAGGCGCGCGAGCGGCGGCTGCCGCCGGGCGAGGGCGAGCTGCCGCTGGTCGAGCTGATGAACGCGCTGCCGGCCGGCGTGCCGCTGTCGACCGAGGCGGTCACGCGCGGCAGCCTGCCGGAACTCTCGCCGCTCGAGAGCGCGCAGCGCGCGCACCGCGGCGCGATGAAGTTGCTCGGGCAGTGGCGTCCGCGTACACAGTACCAAGGAGTGCTCGTCGCGTGAGACCGTTGAGAATGGGCATGGTCGGCGGCGGCCCCGGCGCCGGCATCGGGCCGGTGCACCGGCGCTCCGCCGCGCTGGACGGCCACTACGCGCTCGTCGCCGGCGCGTTCTCCCGCGACCCGGCGAAGGGCCGCGCGCTGGGCGCCGAACTCGGGCTCGCGCCGGACCGCGTCTACCCCGATTTCGCGACGATGGCCGAGGCCGAGTCGCGCCGGCCGGACGGCGTCGAGTGCGTGTCGATCGTCACGCCCAACGACACGCACGGCCCGGCGAGCCTCGCGTTCCTCGCGCGCGGCGTCGACGTGATCTGCGACAAGCCGATGGCGATGTCGCTCGCCGAGACGCTCGACGTCGAACGCGCCGCCGCCGCGAGCGGCGCGCTGTTCGCGCTCACCCACAACTACAGCGCCTATCCGATGGTCGCCGAGGCGCGGCACCGGATCGCGTCGGGCGAGATCGGGGCGATCCGCGTCGCCACCGTCGAGTACGCGCACGGCACGCGCAACCGGCTGATCGAGGCCGAGGGCGACGCCAAGATGGCCTGGCGCGTGAACGCCGCGCTCGCCGGACCTTCGACGGTGCTGGGCGACATCGGCACGCACGCGCACCACCTGCTGCGCCGGATGACCGGGCTCGAGATCGAGTCGCTGACCGCCGAGCTCTCGACGATGGTCCCCGGGCGGGCCGCCGACGACAACGCGTTCGTCGGCATGAAGCTCGCCGGCGGCGCGCGCGCCCAGCTCTGGGCGAGCATGGTGGCCGCCGGCAACGGCCACGGACTGCGCATCCGGATCTTCGGCGAGAAGGCGAGCCTGCACTGGGACCAGGAATTCCCCGACCAGCTCGAGCTGCGCGCCGACGGCGCGCCGTACCGGACGCTGCGGCGCGGGGAGGCGTACCTCTGCGACACCGCGCGCCACTGGTCGCGCACCAAGGCCGGCAACCCGGAAGGCTATTTCGGCGCGTTCGCCAACGTGTACGCCGACGCCGCCGAGGCGATCCGCGCGCGCCGCGAGGGCCGCGCCGCGCATCCGCACGCGACCTCGTACGCGACCGCGCGCGACGGTGTCGCGGGCATGCGCTTCATCGAGGCGGCGGTCGCCTCGCACCGCGCCGGCGGCGCCTGGGTCGACGCGACGCTGCCGCCGGCTCCCCTCCGCCGCTGACCCTGCGCGAGTCACCCTCGCCGCCACCGCCCTGCACAGCCACGCACCATGAGCGAGATCAAGATCGCCGTCGCCGGCGCCGGCCAGATCGGCAAGCGCCACATCGAGATGATCGGGCGCAACCGCCATCGCGGCTGCCGCCTTTCGGCGATCGTCGATCCGGCCCCGGCCGCCGTCGACGTCGCGCGATCGCTGGCGGTGCCGCTGTACGGCTCGCTGGAACAGCTGATCGCCACCGACCGGCCCGACGCCGTCATCATCGCCTCGCCCAACCAGCTCCACGTCGAGCAGGCGCTCGCGTGCGTCGCCGCGCGGCTGCCTACGCTGGTCGAGAAGCCGGTCGCCCATACGGTCGAAAGCGGCGTGCGCCTGTGCGCAGCGGCCGAAGCCGCGAACGTCCCGATCCTGGTCGGCCACCATCGACGCCACAGCGCGATCATGTCGCGCGCCGTCGAGATCGTGAAGAGCGGCGCGCTCGGCAGGCTCGTCGCCGTCACCGGCACCGCGATGTTCTACAAGGCGGAGAACGAGGGCTACTACGACGGTCCGAACGTGTGGCGCCGTCAGCCCGGTGGCGGACCGATCCTGCTCAACATGATCCACGAGATCGACAACCTGCGGGCGCTCGCCGGCGAGATCGTCTCGATCCAGGCGTTCACGTCGAACGCGACGCGCGGCTTCCCGGTCGAGGACACCGCCGCGATCGCGCTGCGTTTCGCGAGCGGCGCGCTCGGCACGTTCCTGCTGTCGGACACCAGCGCGTCCGACCGGAGCTGGGAGCACGCGTCCGGAGAGGATCCTCGCTTCGACCCGGCGCACACGAGCGACGACGATTGCTACGTCGTCGTCGGCACGATGGGGCAGCTCTCGGTGCCGACCTTGCGGCTCGCCCGTTACCCGGACGAAGCCGGACGCTCGTGGCACAAGCCGCTCGCGCGCAGCGTCGTCTCGCCCGAGCCGGCCGATCCGCTCGAACGCCAGATCGCGCACTTCTGCGACGTGATCCGGGGCACGGCGAAGCCGCTGGTCTCGGCGCGCGACGGCCTGACGAACCTGCGCATCGTCGAGGCGATCGTCGAGGCGGCGCGCACCGGGCACGCCGTCGCGACCGCCTGATCGCCGGAGGGGAAACGATGAAGATCTGCATGCTCGGCGCCGGTGCGCTCGGCGGCACGCTCGGCGGCGTGCTCACCGAAGGCGGTCACGACGTCCGGCTCGTCGACGCCTGGAAGGCGCACGTCGACGCGATGAACACCCGCGGGCTGGTGCTGCGCGAAGGCGGCGTCGACCGGACCGTGCAGGTCAGGGCGCGCACCGACTGCACCGGCATCGGGCCGGTCGACCTGGTCGTCGTGCTGGTCAAGTCCTACGACACCGACGCCGCGGTCGGCGCCGCGCTCGCCGCCGGCGTGGTCGGCCCATCGACGGTCGTCATGTCGATGCAGAACGGCCTCGGGCACGAGGACGTCATCGCCGGCATCGTCGGACGCGAACGCACGATGGCGGGTAAGACGTACACCGGCGGAGTCGTGCTCGCGCCCGGACACCTGATCGCCGGCACGCGCGGCAAGGAATCGATCGTCGGCGAGCTCGACGGATCCGTGACCGATCGTGCGCGCCGGATCGCCGCGACGTTCACCGCGGCGGGGCTCGAGACCTCGGTCAGCGACAACATCGTCGGCACGATCTGGGACAAGCTCTTCATCAACGTCGGTACCGGCGCGCTCGCCGGCATCACGCGGCTCACCTACGGCGATCTCTACCGCGTGCGGGAGATCGAGGCGTGCGCGCTCGAGGCGATCACCGAGGCCATGGCGGTCGCGAAGGCGCTGGGGGTGGGCATCTCGACGGCGCGACCCGAAGACGCCTGGCGGCACGCGTCCGCCGGCCTGCCGCCCGAATTCAAGACCTCGATGCTGCAGAGCCTGGACAAAGGCCTGCCGACCGAGATCGACTTCATCAACGGCTCGGTGGTGCGCGCGGGCGAGCGCGCCGGCGTGTCCACGCCGGTCAACCGGACGATCGTCGCGCTGATGAAAGGCGTCGAGGTCGGCCTGCGCGTACCCGGCTGGGAGCGACACGTCCGGTGATTCGGCAGCGCCCGCGGAGCACCGGACATCGACCGGGCGCGCGTGTTCCGCGCAAGACGGTGCCGGTCTGACGGCAGGACGGGAGAACAGGATGAGCAAGCACAGAATCAGCGTCGTGACCGGCGGCGGCAGCGGCATCGGCCGCGCCACCGCGCGCCGGCTCGCCGCCGCCGGCGATCTCGTCGTCGTCGCCGACATCGCCGAATCCGCCGGACGCAACGTCGTCGAGGCGATCCGCGCCTCGGGTGGCGCCGCCGAGTACCGCCCGGTCGACGTCGCGTCGGAAGCCTCGATCGCCGCCCTCGCCGACGAGGTCGAGTCGCGGATCGGCCCGGTCGACGTGCTGGTCACCTCGGCCGGGATCCTGCAGAACGCGACCGACATCGCGTCGTTCGACCTGGCCGAGCACGACCGGGTCTGGGCGATCAACTACCGCGGCGTCTATCTGTCGTGCCGCGCGTTCGCGCCCCGGATGGCGAAACGCCGGCGCGGCAGCATCGTCAACATCTCGTCGACCTCGGCGGTCGACGCGATGCCGCTGATCGCCTACGGCCCGTCGAAGGCGGCGGTCCAGAACCTGACCGCGATCCTGGCGGTCGAGCTCGGCCCCGACGGCGTGCGCGTCAACGCGGTGATGCCCGGCTACGTGCTGACCGAGGCGATGCAGTCGCGCATCGACGCGGGAAAACGCGACCCGCGCTCGATGGCCGGCCACAGCGCGCTCGGACGGATGGTCCGGCCCGAGGACGTCGCCGAGGGCATCTACTTCCTGTGCTCGGACGCCGCGTCGTGCATCACCGGCGTCGTGCTGCCGGTGGACGCCGGCTACCTGCCGGCGCTCTCCTACCTGCACCACCCGGGACTGGGCGGCGTGCATCCGCGACGGGACGACCAGCGGCCGGTGGCGTGATTCCGCGATGACCTCGCGTTTCGGCGATCCGGCTCGCGGCGCCTCCGATGGCTACGACGCGCGCCGCGACGCCCGCGCGCCCGCGGCCTTGGCACCCGGCGACCCTCGCGCGGTATCGGCGAACAGCGTCCCGCACACCGAGCGCAGCCAGCGGTTGCCCGGATCGTTGTGGTAGCGCGCATGCCAGTGCTGCTTGACCAGGAACGGCGCGATCCGCACCGGGCAGGGCACGATCGACAGCGCCCCGATCCGCGCGATCGTCTCGCCGATCGTCCTGGGCACGGTCGCGATCAGGTCGCTCGACGAGAGGATGGTCGCGAGCCCCAGGAAGCCGGGCAGTTCGAGCCGCACCTCGCGCTCGACCTTCTGCGCGCGCATCGCCGCGTCGATGACCGAATAGCCGGTGCGCGACAGGATCGACACGTGCGGCTCGACGCGGTACTCGCGCAGCGTCAGCGTCTCGCCGACGCGCGGGTGCTTCGCCGAGAACAGGCAGACGAAGTCCTGCGCATAGAGCGTCTGCTGGTAGAAACCGGCCTCGAGGTCGGGCACGAATCCGATCGCGAGGTCGGCGCGGCCGGATTCGAGATGCGCGGGCGTGTCGTCGCCGATGTTCTCGGCCTCGAGCGTGATGCCGGGCGCGGCGCTGCGCGTGTGGGCGAGCAGCGCGGGCAGGATCGTGATGTGGCTCGCGTCGGTCATGCAGATGCGGAAGCTCCGGCGCGCGGTGGCCGGGTCGAACGCGGGCTCGCCGCCCACCAGATCGTTGACCGCCTCGAGCGCGGTGCGCACCCGGTCGATCAGCTCGTCCGCCCGGGGCGTGGGCTGCATGCCGCCGCGGGTACGGACGAACAGCGGATCGCGCAGCGTTTCGCGCAGCCGGCCGAGCCAGATCGAGACGGTCGGCTGGCTCTGGCCGAGCGCGTCGGCGGCCCGGCTCACGCTGCGCGTCCGGTAGAGCTCGTCGAAGAGCTTGAGGAGCTTGAGGTCGATCGGCGGGGCGTCACGCCGGTCACGCCGGTCACGCGCGGGCATTATTGCGCTTCCCTATGAGGTTGCCGTGCAGTATTTCATCCCGGCGCGGTCGCGGCAACCGGCGCCGTGTCGCCCGGAATATTGCGAGCCGCAATGCCGGATATTGAGCGCATTGCGTAGACAGCAGCGCGCCCGCACCCTATCTTCGCCGCTGCGGGATGCGCGTCCCGCCGCGGGCGGGCGCCGCCGGCGGGCAGACCGGAGCGGTTCCGATGAAGAAGATCCTGATGTTGCACGGCGTCAACCACAACATGGTCGGCCAGCGCGACCCGGCGCACTACGGCACGGTCACCCTCGCCGACATCGACGCCCGGATGCGCGAACTCGGCCGCGAGCTGGGCGTCGAGGTCGCGAGCTTCCAGACCAACCACGAAGGCGCGATGTGCGAGCGCATCCACCAGGCATACGCCGAGAAGATCGACGCGGTCGTCGTCAACGCCGGCGCGTGGACCCACTACAGCTACGCGATCCGCGACGCGCTCGCGATCCTCACCGTGCCGGTCGTCGAGATCCACATGTCGAACATCCACGCGCGCGAGGCGTTCCGCCACCACTCGGTGTTCGCCGAGATCGTGAAAGGCCAGATCTGCGGCTTCGGCGTCGACAGTTACCTGCTCGGGCTGCGGGCGGCGGTGTCGGCCGTGTCGGCGGCGAACGGCTAGCGGCCGTCCGGCCCCGGCGCGAGGACCCTGCGATGAACCGATTCCCCGGACCCGAGAAGACCTGGGACGACGCCGTCGTCGGCGAAACCGGCACGAGCCCCACGGTGACGGTGACCGGCGCGATGATCGACACCTACGCCGACCTGTCCGGTGACCGCACGCCGCTGCACGTCGACGAGGCGTACGCGAAGAAATCCCACTTCGGCGGCCGGGTCGCGCACGGCCTCATGGGCCTTTCGATCGCCGACGGACTCAAGTGCCAGGCGGACCTGCGCTTCCTGCCCGGCTATTCGCTGGGCTGGACCTGGGATTTCCTCGCGCCGATCCGAATCGGCGACACGCTGCACGTGCGCTTTTCCGTGTCGAGCAAGCGCGCATCGAAGAGCAAGCCCGGCTGGGGGATCGTCGTCATCCCCACCGAACTCGTCAACCAGCGCGGCGAGGTCGTCCAGCATGGCGAGCACAAGCTGATGATCCCGCGCCGGCCCGGTGCGACGTGAAACCGGCGCCCGCGAACGGCTCATGCACCCGCGCGGCCCGCCGCACGACACTCCCGAACGGAAATCCCCGATGAACAACGCCCCGCTCCCCCTCGCCGGCATCCGCGTCGTCGACTACACCCACTTCCTCGCCGGACCGTACCTGTCGCGCTGCCTCGCCGGCATGGGCGCCGACGTGATCAAGGTCGAACGGCCGACCGCCGGGGACGCCGGGCGCGCGCACGCGTACATCAAGGACGGGCAGAGCGGCTATTTCCTGCAGCAGAACATGGGCAAGCGCGGCCTGTGCGTCAACATGAAGGACGCGCGCGGCTTCGATCTGGTCAACCGCCTGGTCGCGAAGGCCGACGTGTTCGTCGAGAACTACCGCCCCGGCGCGCTCGACAAGCTGGGGCTCTCCTACGCGACGCTGTCGAAGAACAACCCGAAGCTCGTCTACTGCTCGGTGTCCGCCTACGGCCACACCGGACCCGATTCGCAGCGCCCCGGCTTCGGGCTGATCGCCGAGGCGAAGAGCGGCGCGATGGCGATGGTCGGCGTGCCCGGCGAACCGCCGCCGCTCTTCCGGATGGCGATCGCCGACATGTACGCCGGCATCCACGGCGTCGCCGCGGTGTGCGCGGCGCTGGTCGGTCGGTCGGTGACCGGCAAGGGCCGGCACATCGACACCGCGCTCTACGACTGCATGATCGGCATGCACGAGTACGCGATCCAGTGCTACGACCTGAGCGGCGGGAAGGAGCGTCCGGTCCAGACCGGGCACGACCTGCCGCAATCGACGCTCTACGGCGTCTTCCGTGCTAAGGACGGCGACCTCGTGATCGCCGCGCTGGTCGACGATTCCTGGAAGCGCCTGGCGAAGCTGATCGGCGGCGAGCCGTTCGCCGCCGACCGCCGCTTCCACGACACGCCCGGACGCAACGCCCATCGCGAGGAGATCCTCGCCAAGGTCCGGCCGTGGGTCGCCGCGCGCACGGTGAAGGAGTGCCTCGCGCAGCTCGACGCGGTCGAGGTTCCCGCGGCGCCGGTCCAGACGATCGACCAGGTCCTCGCCGACCCGCAGGTCCACGCGCGCAACATGATCATCGAGCAGCAGCACCCGGTGCTGGGCAAGGTCAAACTCGCGAACATCCCGTTCCGCTTCTCCGACTGCGACGTGACCCCGCGGCGCGTCGCCCCGCTCCTGGGAGAGCACAATCGCGAGATCGCCGGGGAGCTGGGCTTCGCGGCGGCGGAGATCGACGCGATGGTGAAGGAAGGCGTCCTCTACGCCGAGGAAGCCGCCCGCGCGCGCGCCGCGGCGTGAGCCGGCCGGAAGTCCGGTCGGCGAGGACCCCGATGCCCTCGACATCCGGCGTCGCGCACGCCGCCAACCACCGAAGCCCGCCATGAGAACGATACGCTGGGGAATGATCGGCTGCGGCGAGGTCGCGCGGATGAAGAGCGGCCCGGCGCTGTGGCGCGCGTCGAACTCGACGCTGGTCGCGGTCCACGACCGCAACCTCGAACGCGCCGCCGAGTTCGCGCGCACGAACGGCGGCGCGATGCGCGCCGAGCGCGACGCCGACGCGCTGATCCGCGCACCGGACGTCGACGTGGTCTACGTCGCCACGCGCACCGACTCGCACCGCGAATACGTGCTGCGCTGCGCCGCCGCCCGCAAGCCGGTGCTGGTCGAGAAGCCGATGGGCATGAGCCACGCCGAGTGCCGCGAAATGGCCGACGCCTGCCGCGCGGCCGGGGTCCCGCTGTGGATCGCCTACTACCGGCGGGCGCTGCCGCGGTTCACCGCGCTGAAGGACCTGGTGCAGTCGGGGGCGATCGGCCCGGTGCGCATGACCCTCTCGCGCCATTTCCACCGGATTCCCGACCCGGAGGCGATGCGCGGTTCCTTCTGGGGCTGGCGGCTCGACCCGAAGGTCTCCGGCGGCGGCATCTACTTCGAGGCGGTCGGGCACACGCTCGACATCCTCGACTACGTGATCGGCCCGATCGAGCGGATCCGGTCGTTCGCCGACAACCAGGCCGGCGCCTATCCGCCCGAGGACGTCGTCACCGCGTCGTGGCGCTACGGCAACGGCGCCTACGGCAGCGGCGCGTGGTGTTTCGCGACCGACATCGACGACGAATTCAACGAGATCGTCGGGGCGACCGGCCGGATCCGGTATTCGACGTTCCCGCCGCTGATGCCGCCCCCGGGCCGGCCGCCCGCGCCGATCCGCGTCTACCGCGGTGAAACGGTCGAGGAGATCCCGATCACCGATCCGCCGTACGTGCACCAGCCGCTGGTCCAGTCGATCGTCGACGAGCTGAACGGGCAGGGTCACTGCGCGAGCACGCCGGAATCGGCGATGCGCACCGCCAGGGTGATCGACGACACGCTCGCCGAGTTCCTCGCGCGCCGGCGCGGCTGACCGGCGCCCGCGCGCACCCGACCCGATGAAAACCGACGCCAACCGCCACTGCCGGATCGATCGTGAAGGACACGTCCTCACGATCACGATCGACCGCCCCGAGGTCCTCAACGCGCTGCACCTGCCGGCGCATGTCGAGCTCTCGCGCGCGTTCGACCTCTACGCCGCCGATCCGGAGCTGCGCGTCGCCGTCGTCACCGGCGCGGGCGAGCGCGCGTTCTGCGTGGGCACGGACCTCAAGTCGCTCGCGGTCACCGGCGACTACGAGTACCCGTACGGCGGCTTCGCCGGCATCACCAAGCGTTTCGACCTCTGCAAGCCGGTGATCGCCGCGGTCAACGGGTTGTGCCTGGGCGGCGGCGTCGAGATCCTCGCCGCCTGCGACCTGGCGATCGCGGCCGATCACGCGCAGTTCGGGCTGCCCGAGCCGAAGGTCGGGCTCGCCGCGCTCGGCGGCGGCGCGCTGCAGCGGCTCGCGCGGACGATCCCGATGAAGGAGGCGATGGGTCTGGTGCTGACCGGCCGCCGGATCGACGCCGTCGAAGCGAAGCGGATCGGGCTCATCAACGAAGTCGTGCCCGCCGCCCGGCTCTCCGAGCGCGTGCGCGCGCTCGTCGACGAAGTACTCGCCTGTGCGCCGCTCGCGATCCAGGCGTCCAAGCAGGTGATGCTTCAGAGTCTCGCCGCGCCCGGGCTGGAGGCGGCGATGACGATGCACTACCCCGCCGCCGAGCGGATGCTCGCGAGCGAAGATGCGAAGGAAGGCCCGCGGGCGTTCGCCGAGAAGCGCAAGCCGCGGTGGCGGGGGCGTTGATGGCGTCAGGCAAATTGGGGAAATTGGGGGAAATGGGGGTCAGAGTCGACTTCCCGGGCCATGTGCGGTCAGGCAAATGGGGGGCAAATTGGGGTCAGACTCGAATTTCCAGAAGCGGGAAATTCGAGTCTGACCCCA
>JADZDA010000072.1 GCA_020851255.1 Burkholderiales bacterium
ATCTGCATGCCGACGTTGCCGCCCCAAGCGTATTGCATTCTGCGGGCGGTCAGCATCCACATCGGGTAGTCGGCGGGCTTGGCACCCGCGTCGACGAGCGCCTCGTCCCACAGCCCCGGGAAGTCCTTCCAGGCCGGCAGCGCGCGGTACTCCTCGAGCTGCCTGTCCCACCAGTGCATGTCGTGCTCGTGCAGCCGGTTGCCGAGTTCGACCCCGACGCGCTTCAAGCGCTCCTGGTAGGGCAGCTCGAAGCGCAAGCCGTGCTCCTCGAGCGTCGGCAGCAGGTACCACTCGACCTGCGGGAACGGCTTGGTGTGGAATCCGCGCTCGCGCCACCAGTCGAGGCCGTGGCTGTCCTGGCCGTCGGAGAGCTCGGAGCTCGCCGCGCGGCACACCGCGTCCCAGATCTCGTCGCGCGTGTGCCGCCTCGCAGGGTCGAGCTCGTAGGACCGCGGGCCGCCGGTCAGCGGCCCGCCGGCCACGCCGCGGTTGATCGCGGCGATGTAACCCTGCGTGAGCCCGCAGCGCTCGGCCAGCTCGCTCGCGATGTCGGTGAAGTCGCGCGCCTCGCCCTGTGCGGCGACCGCCGGCTGGCGCAGCGCGAAACCCTGGTGGTTCCAGAACTGCTCGACGAACTTGGTGCCGCCGACGCGGATCAACTGCAGGCTCTCGAGATCCACGGCGTCCGGCAGCAGGATGTCGGCGAAGTGGTTGGTCTCGTCGCGCGTGAAGGCGAAGGCGACGATGAACGGGAACCGCGCCATCTTGTCCTGCACGCCCGGCGTATCCCAGAACGAGATCGCCGGATTCGATCGGTAGACGAACCACACGTCGGGCGGCGCCACTCGCGGCAGGCCCTTCGGCGTCTCGTCCATGAACATCCACGAGAAGTGCGTCGGCCCCAGCGCCTGGCTCCACGGCCCGTCGGCGGCGAGCGGCACCATCGTCTTGTACGCGTTGCGGATGTTGGGCTTCGGCGACCAGGTGTCCTTGCCGGTCGGATTGAGCGGGTAGGCCATGAAGCCGTCGGGGCCGGCCTTGACGCTCTTCAGCCGGTCGTTCTGCGGTCGGTTCAACCGAACGGTCGTGCCGATCGTCCCGCCGGGCACCTCGAGCGCGCCGACCAGCGCCGCGAGCATCGTGCGCGCCCAGCAGCATTCGTAGCCGCCCCAGCCGTTGTTCACCGTCTTGCCCAGCGACACCGCGACCGGGCGGAACGGCAGCGTGACGCCGTCGACCACGATCGTCTCGCCGACGTGCGCGTGGTCCAGGTACTCGTTGGCGATCCGCCGGATCCGCTTCGCCGGCACCTCGCAGACGCGCTCCGCCCATTCCGGCGTGTACGTCGCGACGTGCTCGACCAGCTTCGAGAACGCGGTCGTGCCTGCGAGCCGACCGCGCGCGAGCACTTCGCCGTCGGGGCCGATCTCGATCGCGTCGGCCTCGAACGTCCCTTCGAGCGCCTCGTCGATGCCCGGCGCGTCGTGCGCGACGGCGGCGTCGCTCCTGCGGTCCCACACGAGCGGCTTCGAGCTCGCCGGGTCGCGCAGGTAGTAGCCGTTCGGTCCGACCAGGTACGGCGACGCGGTGAGCTTGGTGAGATAGCGCAGGTCTAGCCGCTCGCGCCGGGCCTCGTGCAGCATCACCTGCATCAGCGCGAACAGGAACGCGGCGTCGGTCTTGGGCTTGATCGGCACCCACTCGGCCGAGCAGGCGCCGGTGATCGAGAGGTGCGGCTCGACCTGCACGCGCTTCATGCCGCGCACGCGCGCGTTCGCGTGGCGCCAGATGCCGACGACGCCGCCGGAGGCCTCGACGTTCGCGCCGCAGGAGATCAGGTATTCGGTGCGCGGCGTGTCCGGCGCGACGATGAACGCGCGGTGCCAGAACTCGCCGTACAGGTGCTCCGAGTGGTAGCACTTGACGCCCTGCCCCGACCCGAAGCCCATGTCGACCGCGCCCCACGCCGACAGGAATGCCGGGAACGTGCCCATGTACGACTGCGGCGTTCCGCCGCCGCCGAAGGTCGCCGCGACGCGCGGATAGCCGGACGCGTCGTGGAGCCCCTCGGCGCGGATCGCGTTCAGCTTGTCGGCGATCGCCGTGTACGCCTCGTCCCAGGAAATCGGGACGAACATCGGATCCTCGCCGCGGCCCTTCCGCGGGTTGGTCCGCTTCATCGGCGTGAGCACCCGGTTCGGGTGGTAGGTCTTCTGCACGAGTCCGTAGGCCTTGACACAGACCTTGCCGCCGCCCGGATGGATCCCGGCGGAGCATAAATTCGGCTCTAACTCGGTCGCGACGCCGTCGACGACCTTGACCGTGAGGAGATCCGGGCCGGCGACGCACTGATAGCAGTACGTCGGCACCCGGACGGCGTTGCCGGTGGCGGCGCTCACGCGGGCGGTCCCGGCGGGCTTCAGGCGGTGAGCCCGGCCTTCTGCGCCTTGGCGGCGAGCCGCGCCTCGGTCGCCTTGACGTCGACGACGAAGCGGTTGTGCCGGCCCTTGCAGATCAGGTCGATGCCATCGCGCGCCGACACCTCGAGCGAGACCGCGCGGCCGGCGATCGAGGCGACCGACACCGTGATCTCGACCTGCTGGCCCATCAACGTCGCGGCGAGGTGATCGATCTCGACCCGGGTGCCGACCGTGTCCTCGTTCGGATCGAGATGCGCGAGCAGCATCTCGCGCGCGGTCATCTCGATATCGCGGACCAGCATCGGCGTCGCGTAGACGCGCGCCTTCTCGCCCATGAAGTCGATCGTGCGTTCGCGGTCGACGGTCCAGGTGCGATGGGCGGTCAGCCCTGCGGCGAGGGTAGGCTTCATCCGGTGCTCCGGTTCGGTGATGGCGTGCGTGCGCGGGACGTCCGCGGCCGGCGGCCGGACGGGCGTACGCGCTCCTCCTGGCGGGGCCCCGGACGACCGGGCGGACGCGTCTTCCGGCGTCCTGCCGGCCCGGCGCCGGTTGAGCCCGACCCGAATCCGGGCTATTCTGGTAACGGAATGCCGATTTTCATTTGATCCGCGTCAATGGGAACGAAAGCCGCCGCGAATTCCGTCGCCCCCGGCCGGCCGCGCCGACCGTCATCCGCGGCCCCGCCCGCGATCGAGGTGCGCCCGGTCCGCCGCGGCGACGTCGACGCGGTCATCGACATCGACGCGCGCGTTACCGGCATCGAGAAGCGCGACTACTGGCGGGGTCTCTACCGGCGTTACGGCGAGGATCCGTCGGCCGGCCGCCAGTTCCTGGTCGCGGAAGCCGGCGGCGAAGTCCTCGGTTTCGTCATCGGTGAGGTCCGCGACTGGGAATTCGGCTCTCCGCCCTGCGGCTGGGTGTTCGGCATCGACGTGCGCCCCGATGCGCGGCAGGCCGGCGTCGGATCGAAACTGCTGGCCGCGATCGTCGATGGCTTCCGCCGCGCCGGCGTCGGCAAGGTGAGGACGATTCTCTCGCGCGAGAAGTCGCTGGTGCTCTCGTTCTTCCGCAGCCAGGGAATGATGGCCGGACCGTTCATTCCGCTGGAAGTGGACCTCGACGGTTGACGCCGCGGGCGCGGGCGCGATGAAGCTCCAGAAAAATTCCCGCCTCGCGCTCTACAGCGTCCTCGAATTCGCGGCCGACCCGGGGCGCCACATCGCGGCGTCCGAGATCGCCGAGAAGTACGGTGTCTCGCCCCACCACCTCGCCAAGGTGCTCTCCGAACTCGCGCGCGCCGGCGTCGTCGAGTCGGTGCGCGGCGTCGGCGGTGGCTACCGCTTCACCGGCAACGCGCGGCGCCTGACGCTGCACGACGTCATCCGGCGGTTCGAGGAGATCTCGCCGACCGAAGCCGAGCGCCGCGAGCCCGGCGAGCGCACGGTCGCCGGCCACGCGATCGCGACCGTGCTCTCCGAGATCGACGAGATCGCGCAGGCGACCTTCCGCTCGATCACCATCGCCACGATGCTGCGGATCATGGCGCGGCAGGCGGGCGGCGCGGCGGCGGACAAGGCGAGGCGCTGACCAGCGTTGGTGTGTGCCGCGCTCCGACGGGCCGCCAAGCCCGTCGCTGCGAGCCTGCCCGCGCCGTTCGAACTCACGCGGCGGCGATTTCCTCGCACGGGTCGATCAGCGGCACGGCCTCGACGCCCTCGGCGATCGCAAAGCGTTCGCGGCCGCCGTACACGACCCGCCGGCGCTCCGGCCGAACGACCTCGCAGGCCGCGTGGAAACCCCGCTCGACCTTCGGCGCGAGTCCGCGCTTGATCTCGATCGCCCAGGGCTTGCGCCGACCGGGCAGCTCGAGCAACAGGTCGATCTCGGCGCCGGACGACGCGCGATAGAACGAGGGCACGGTACCGCCCGGCGCGGCGGCGAACGCGGCGCGCGGTCCGAGGCACCTCTGCGACGTGCCAGCCGCCGCGCGCCCCCGGACACTCAGTGGGGAATCGTCGCCATATCGGACGCCGGGAACCGGGCCTATGATCAACGCCTCGCCTTTCGTGGCCGGCACCAACACGCCGATCGCCCCGAGAAAGGCGACACGCCGTCAGGGTCATCGTCGTTTCACGTCGCATCCCGGCTCGACGATCGCCCCGGCGCTCACAGGGAGGGCATTTCTACCGAAGCCGAAAGGGGACTGGAATGAACGTCAGACACGCAAGATCGATGTCGATACTCGCGGCGATGTGCATGGCCTGGATGCCGCTCGCGGTCGCAGCGGCGGACGGCACCTCGGTCGTGCCGAAATCCGAACTCAAGTGGAAGAGCCTCGGCAATGGCATCGCGGCGGCACAGGTCTCGGGCGACATGGACAAGGGCCCGAGCCGGTTCTACCTCAAGTACCCGGTCGGTCTGGTCACGCCCAACCACCATCACGACGCCGATCACTACGCGACCGTCGTGTCGGGCACGATCACGCTCACCGTCGAGGGCAAGAGCCACCGGCTCGGGCCCGGATCCTATTTCGCGCTGACCAGGAAGGCGCCGCACGTCGCCAAGGTCGAGGGCAAGACCGAGGCGGTGTTCTTCATCCAGGCCGACGGTCCGTGGAACGTCGTCATGGAGAAGTGAGGTCGTCAGGTCACCCAACGCACCCGTCTGACCCGCTCCCCCGACCCGCGCTCTCGGCGGTCGCACCTGCGCGAACGCGCGCGGGCCGACGCCGAGACGCGGTCGGGGCGGGACGGTCGAGCGCCGCAGGCGCCGCGAGACCGCGCACGACCGGTCCCGCGGCCCGGCGATCATCCACTCAGGGGCGTCCCCACTCGATGCGGCGGATGCGCACGCCGTCGTCCTCCCGGCACGCGACGACCAGCACGCCCTCGCCCTCGTCCGCGCAGTGGATCGAGACGTACGCCTCGCCCAGGTCTCCGCGCTTGCACAGGCTGCTATCGCCCGGATCGAGTGTGTACTCCAGCTCCGGTGCGCCGGGCGGCTCGGAGAAGTAGCCGACCATTTCGACGTACCGGCCGCGCAGCGCCGCGGACGTCCATCTCGCCCGGGCGCTCTCGGCCAGCAGCCGGTGCGCGGCGTCGAAGTCGCCGCCGACCAGCGCCTCGGCGAACGCGAGCGCGACGCGCTCCAAACCAGGATCTTCTTTCACCATGGATGCTCTCTCCGATCGAAGCGGCCGCACTCCGGTTTCGGGCGATCCATCAACGGGGCCACTTCCGCCTCGGTGCAGCCGGCCTGGCGAGCAGGAAGCCGATCTCCTCGTAGGCTCGTTGCCATTGCTCCAGCGAATGAGTCTACCCGGTCGCCGCGCGGCGCGAGTTCGACGCCGGGTACGCGAGCCGCTTTCATCACGGTGGCGAAGCAGGGCTTGGCGCCCGGCGTGAGGCCTCGTACAAACTCTCCCGGCCGAGGCCGGCATCCTTGGCGACTCGAGCCATCCCCGGCGCGCTTCATCGCCGGGTTGGCCACCGCAGACGGCGGGCGGCGTATTATTTCTGCGCCATGAGCGACGCCCTCATCTCGGTCGACCCTCAGATTCAGGGCGGTGTCCCCGTCTTCGGCAGCACTCGGGTGCCGGTCGAGGGTCTTTTCGACTACCTTGAAGACGGAGACTCCCTCGACCGGTTTCTCGAGGACTTCCCCGGCGTGAAACGGGAGGTCGCCGTTGCCGTGCTCGAGCAAGGGCGCAAGGCGGTCACGCCACGCGCGCATCCTGCTTGACGAGTCGCTTCCACGCCGCCCGCGCGGTGCATTCCAGGGACATGACCTGGTCACCGGGGTCGAAGCCGGGGGGTCGGGCGTAGAGAACGGTGAGTGGCTTCGGTCGGCGTCGACAGGCTTTGGACTCTTCGTAACCGCAGATCAGAATCTTGAACACCAGCAGAACCTTGACGCCCTGCCAATCGCTGTTGCCATCCTGATCGCTCGCGACACCCGGTTCGAATCGTTGCGATCGCCGGCCGGCGACCTGCTTCGCCAGTCGCCCGATCGGGTTCCGCGCGGCTGGCTGCGATGCGGCGGCTGACGCTGCGCTCGCTCAACCGGGCGGGCCGGGACGGGGCACGATTCGCGCGCAGGTCGACGCGGCCCGCCGGTCAGCAGACGCGGTAGGCAGCGATGGGCGTCGCGAGGTACAGCCACGCCGCGCGGCCGATGAAGAACCACCGCGGTCGACGGGTCGTCGGCGGTCCACCCGGCGCAATCATCCGGCCCCAAACAACTTCCTTCGCGGTTGCCCCGATGAACGCCTCGCTCCCGATCCGCACTGCTTCGCTGCGGCTGCGCTGCCTCGTCCTCGAGGACGCCGAGCGGATGATGGTGCTCAACGGCGAACCATCCACCAGTCGCTGGCTTCCCTCGCATGTCTACGCAGACCTCGGCGAGGCGAGGTCGCGCATGCGCTACCTGATCTCCTGCTATTCGTCCCCAGGCGATCCGCATTCGGGTCCGTACGTCCTGGCCGTCGATCACCTCGCCAGCGGCGTGATGCTCGGTCACGTGGGGTTCAGCCCCATCGGCGGCGATGTGGAGGTCTCCTACGCCATCGCCGAGGCTGCACGGAGACGCGGCTACGGCGCCGAGGCTCTGCTCA
Source organism: Burkholderiales bacterium (assembly GCA_020851255.1). Taxonomy (GTDB): domain Bacteria; phylum Pseudomonadota; class Gammaproteobacteria; order Burkholderiales; family Casimicrobiaceae; genus VBCG01. The sequence goes on from JADZDA010000072.1 coordinate 7,033, forward strand.
GCGCGTGTCGGTGGGCCGCGGAGAATTGGAACCTGCCTCGCCTGCTGGCCATCACCGAATCCGAGAACAGCCCGTCACGCCGCACGCTCGAACGCGCCGCGTTCGTCCACGCCGAAGACACGCTCATGGTGTTCCAGGGTAGCCGGCAGGCTGTCAGTCGCTACTTGTGGCACCGCCTCCTCGGGCCGGGGCGATGACGCTGAGTCATGCACCCTTGTCGACGCGCAGCGACTTCGATACCGATGACGTCCCGTTCTTCGCGACCGGACCTTCGATGACGGCGTTCGGTGACTCGGCCGGTCGCGCAGAGACGCGCCTGGTACGTGCTCCTCAGGCTCTCGAGTCACCGGTCGGTGGCGTCGAGTGAGCGCGAAACGCTCGCCACAACGCGAGGTCGTAACCGATCTTGAGCCCACCGCACAGAGCCAGCGGCGCGGCCAGCCAACCGGCGGCGAACATCGCCCCTCCCAGCGACGGGCTCAGCGCCGCGGCCAGGCTGCGTGGCACGGCCGTGAAGCTGGCAGCGGCGGACCGTTCGGCTGGCGTCACCACCGCCACCACGAAGGCGGAGCGCGTGGGCACGTCCATCTGCGACAGCGCGCTACGCACGAAAAGCAGACCCAGCGCGATCGGCAGCGAGGGCGCGAAGGCGGCGCCGATCAGACACAGGTTGGCCGGGATGTGCGTGAAGACCATCGTGTTGAGCAGCCCGATGCGCGCGGCGACTTGCGGAGCGATCCACTGCGATGCGGTGGTCAGCAAACCCGCCCAGAAGAAGAAGGCCCCCGCCTCTGCAGCCGAAAGGCCGAAACGCGTGGTCAGCCACAGCGTCAGCAGCGAGTTCACCACCAAGCCCCCGGCGAAGGCGTCGACGCTGAAGAGCAGCGCCAGGCGCGCGACGACACGCCGTGACGGCCCGAGTGGCGCACCCGCGGTCTGCCCCGGTTCCCCGCTTCGCTCGGCCTGCGCGCGTCGCGACGAGTACAACCACCACACGGCGAGGCCCACGCTCCCGTAGGCGATGAACATGGCGCGCATGGCCGTGACCGGCTCGGTGCCGAAGCGTGCCGCGACCCACGCCGGCACCCCCGCCGCCAGAGCGCCGAAGGCCGCTGCCAGCGAGCCGACGATGGTGTAGCGGGCGAACGCCCGGGTACGCGCATCACCGTCGAACAGCGCGGCGATCCGCGCGTGTTCGAGGGGAAGAAACACACTCACGTCACCCGCGCTGGGATTGAGCGTGCCGACGAAGGCAATCAGCAGCAGCGGCCAGAACGCACTCGACGCGCTGAAGGCCAGGCCCGTGCCCGCCATCAGGATCGCCGCGGCCACCAGCAGACGTCGTTGCGGCCAGCGATGGCCCCAGGCGCCGAGCGCAGCGGTGGCGAGTGCCGAGCCCAGCAGCGTCGCGGTGCTGATGACGCCCACCGCCCAGGCCCCGTGGCCGAGCGCCAGCAGGTAGCTCGGCAGGAGCACCGCGACGTAACCGTCGGCCACGGCCCGCAGACCGCGCGCCGCGAGCAGTCCGCGGAACTCGTGCCGCGCCGC
>JADZDA010000073.1 GCA_020851255.1 Burkholderiales bacterium
GGTCGCGCGCGCCGCCGGATTCGACGCGGCGCGGCTCGACGCGTACCTGCGGGGCGCCGTGCCGGGTCTCGCCGGGCCGCTGTCGCTCGCACGCATCGGCGGCGGGCAGTCGAATCCGACCTTCTTCGCGGAGTACGGGACGCACTCGCTGGTGCTGCGCAAGCAGCCGCCCGGCGAGCTGCTGCCGTCGGCGCACGCGATCGACCGCGAGTACCGGGTGCTGACCGCGCTGGCCGCGACCGACGTCCCGGTGCCGCGAACGGTGCTGTACGAGACCGGCCGCGATGTCGTCGGCACGCCGTTCTACCTGATGGAGAAGCTCGACGGGCGCGTGTACGCGCAACACGCGCTGCCCGGCGTCGCGCCGGCCGGGCGCGCGGCGATGTACGCGTCGATGGCCGACACGCTCGCGAAGCTCCACCGCGTCGATCCGGCGTCGGTCGGGCTGGCCGACTACGGCCGTCCGGGCAACTACTTCGCGCGCCAGGTCGCGCGCTGGTCGAAGCAGTGGGAGGCGTCGCGCACGCGCGCGAATCCGTGGCTCGACCGGATGATCGAATGGCTGCCGAAGCACATTCCGGACGGCGACGAGGTCGCGATCTGCCACGGCGACTACCGGATCGGCAACCTGATGTTCGACCCGGTGGAGCCGCGCGTGATCGCGGTGCTCGACTGGGAGCTGTCGACGCTCGGCCACCCGCTGGCCGACCTGGGTTTCAACGCGATGGCGTGGCACACGCGGCCCGACGAGTACGGCGGACTGGCGGGGCTCGACCTGGTCGCGCTGGGCATCCCGACGCTCGACCAGCACGTCGCGCGCTATCTCGCGTCGGCCGCGCGCCGGGGGGGCATCGAGCCGTTCCACGTGGCGTTCGCGCTGTTCCGTTTCGCGGTGATCTTCGAGGGCATCGCCGCGCGGGCGGCGGCCGGCAACGCGGCGTCCGACGACGCCGGTGTGGCCGGCGAGCTGGGGCCTGCGTTCGCGCGCCACGCGACGGAGCTGATCGGCGCCTGAGCCGCCGCCGCCCGTCGCCGGGCATAGAATGCGCCCGATGACCGCCGGACGCCGCCGCCGCCTCGCCGGGCTCGCGCTCGCCGCGGCCGTCATCGCGCTGCCGGCGGCGTCGCCCGCGTGCGCGCAGCCTGCCCCTGAGGCGGCGAGCGGCTGGACGGCCAGGCCGGCGGTCCACGCGCGGCGCGGGATCGTCGCCACGGCCAACGCGCACGCGTCCGATGCCGCGCACGCGGTCCTCGCGCGCGGCGGCAGCGCCGTCGATGCCGCCATCGCCGCGCAGCTCGTGCTGGGGCTGGTCGAGCCGCAGTCGTCGGGCATCGGCGGCGGTGCGTTCCTGCTCGTACACGATGCGCGCAGCCGCCGTTTGCGCGCCTACGATGGCCGCGAGACCGCGCCGGCGTCGGCGCGGCCCGACCGGTTCCTCGACGCCGAAGGCCGCCCGCTGGCTTTCCGCGATGCCGTCGCCGGCGGCCGCTCGGTGGGTGTCCCCGGGCTGCTGCGGATGCTCGAACTCGCGCACCGCGCGCACGGCCGCCGCCCGTGGGCCGAGCTGTTCGAGCCGGCGATCACGCTCGCGGAGGCCGGGTTCGCGGTGTCGCCGCGGCTCGCGACGCTGGTCGCGTCCGATCCGCTGATCGCCGCCTCGCCGGCGGCGCGCGCGTATTTCCACGACGGGGACGGCCGGCCGATCGAAGCCGGCGCGCGGCTGCGCAATCCGGCGTACGCCGCGACGCTGCGCGCGATCGCGGCCGGCGGCGCGGATGCGTTCCATCGCGGACCGATCGCGCGCGGCATCGTCGCGACCGTGCGATCGGCGCCGCGCGCGCCCGGCGACCTGACCGAGGAGGATCTCGCCGGCTACCGGGCGATCGTGCGCGAGCCGGTGTGCGGAAGCTACCGTGGCCTGCGCGTCTGCGGGATGCCGGCGCCCTCGTCGGGCGGGACGACGGTGCTCGCGATCCTCGGCCTCGTCGAGCCCTACGATCTCGCGTCGATGGGGCCGGCATCGTTCTGGAGCGTGCATTTCCTCGCGGAGGCCGGGCGCCTCGCGTACGCCGACCGCGACGCCTACGTCGGCGACCCCGCATTCGTCGACGTTCCGGCCGGGCTGACCGATCCGGCCTACCTGCGCGAGCGCGGCGGCGCGATCCGCGCCACCGCGTCGATCGGACGCGCCGCCCCGGGCACGCCGCCCGGGTTCGATGCGCGCCGTGTCGCCGCGCTCGACGACGCGCTCGAACTGCCGTCGACCTCGCACCTGTCGATCGTCGACGCGGCGGGCAACGCGGTGGCGATGACGACGACGATCGAGGACGCGTTCGGCAGTCGCCTGATGACGCCGGGCGGATTCCTGCTCAACAACCAGCTCACCGATTTCTCCTTCCGGCCGGTGGTCGACGGCCGGCCGGTCGCCAACCGCGTCGAGCCGGGCAAGCGGCCGCGCTCGTCGATGGCGCCGACGATCGTCTACGACGCCTCCGGCCGCGTCCGCTACGTCGCCGGCTCGCCCGGCGGCGCCGCGATCATCCACTACGTGGCGAAGACGCTGGTGGCGATGATCGACTGGAAGCTCGATCCGCAGGCGGCGGTCGCGCTCCCGAACTTCGGCAGCCGCAACGGACCCACCGAACTCGAACGCGACACGCCGGTCGCCGAGCTCGCCCCGAAGCTCGCGGCGATCGGACATCCGACCAGCGTCGTGCCGCTGACCAGCGGACTCACCGTGCTCGCCCGCACGTCGTCCGGGTGGTCGGGAGGCACCGATCCGCGCCGCGAAGGCAGCGTGCGCGGCGACTGAAAAGATCGCGGCCCGGTCGTTGCGTACGCGCGCCGGGATCGACCGCCGCGATCGCCCGCGGACCGATGATGCGGCGCGCAATCCGCGGTCGTCGCCGGGCCGGGCTGTCCGGTCGCACCGCGCCGCCTGTCGGCGGGATGGTGTGGACTGCAACTGCGGCCCGCTTCTTGCGCGCCACGCCAGCATGCCCAGGAGCCCGGCAGGCAGCCCCGTCCGCGAGCAGGAAATTCGCAGGAACGGGAACCCGACTCTCTATCTTGCGTACGGAGAGGACTCCGTGCGCGCCCGGCGGCGCCGCGACGGTGGATCGGGGTTCCGATGACGCATCGCATCATGATCATCGGCGGAGGCGCCGGCGGATTGCCGCTCGCCACCGCGCTCGCCGAGGCCCATGGGCGCGGAGGGCGCGCCGAGATCACGCTGGTCGATCCCAACGCCACGCATCTGTGGAAGCCGCTGCTGCACGAGGTCGCCGCCGGACGCGTCGGCGCGCAGGAAGGCGACGTGTCGTACGCGGCGGTGGCGAAGCGCAACGGCTTCCGGTTCGTCCGCGGGGCGATGACCGGTCTCGACCGCGGCCGCAGGCAGATCGCGGTGCGCCGTGTGTCCGACCGCGAAGGCGCGACCGACACGCAGGCCACGCTCGAGTACGACACGCTGGTCGTGTGCGTCGGCAGCGAGACGCACGACTGGGGCGTGCCGGGCGTGCGCGATCGCGCCGTGATGCTCGACACGCCGCGGCAGGCCGAGCGGTTTCGCCGCGACCTGCTGATCGCCGGCGTGCGCGCCGACGCGAGACGCGGAACCACCGGCACCGGCGGCATCGAGGTCGTGATCGTCGGCGCAGGCGCGACGGCGGTCGAACTGGCCGCCGAGATCCGCCGCACGACCCGGGCGCAGGCGGCGTACATGCCCGCGCGCCTCGACCTCGACCGCGACGTGCGCCTCACGCTGCTCGAGGCCGCGCCCCGGATCCTGCCGCTGCTCGCCGACCGCATCGCCGCGTCGGTGGGATCGCTGCTCTCCGCGCTCGGCATCGACGTGCGCACCGGCGAGCGCGTCGTCGAGGTCACGGCCGCCGGGGTCCGCACGGCTCGCGGTGCGTTGTTCCCCGCCGATTTCGTCGTCTGGGCGGCGGGCATCCGCGCGCCGGCCTGGCTCGCCGGTCTCGACGGACTGGAAACCGATCGCGTCAACCGGCTGGTCGTCGACACGACGTTGCGCACGACCCGCGACCCGGACGTCTTCGCGTTCGGCGACTGCGCGGCGTGCCCCTGGCCCGAGTCCGGCGAGCACGCGCTGCTGCCGCCGCGCGCGCAGGTCGCGCGGCAGCAGGCCGTGATGCTGGTCGACACGATCGGCGCGCGGCTCGACGGCCGGGCGCTGCCGGTGTTCCGATACCGCGGCTTCGGCTCGCTCGCATCGCTGGGCGAACTCTCCGGTGCCGGCGGTTTCCTCGGTCGACTGGTCGGCGGCAGCCTGCTGCTGCAGACGTTCACCGCACGCTCGACGTTCGCATTGCTGCACTTCATGCATCAGGTCTCGATCCACGGGACCGGCCAGGTCCTGCGTGATACGCTGGCGCGATGGGTGCACGGCGGCGGCGAGGCGAGGATGAAACTGCACTGACCGCTGCGCCGGCGGCCACGCCGATCGCGGCGACCCGTCCCAGAAGGCGAGCGGCCCCGCACTCCCCGCGCGACACCGCCCGGCCGGGCGCACCGCGATGAGCCCGTTCCTCGCCGGGGTGACCTGGCTGATCGTGTTCCAGTGCGCCGGCGAGGCGGTCGTCTGGGCGAGCGGCGCGCCGGTGCCCGGGCCGGTGGTCGGCATGGGTCTGCTCCTGGCCGCGCTCGCGCTGCGCGGCGGTCGCGACGCCGATCCCGCGAAGCCACTCGGTGCCGCCGCCGACGGTTTCGCGCGCCATCTCTCGCTGCTGTTCGTCCCGGCCGGCGTCGGCGTGATGCTGCACGCCGGGCGCTTGTCAGACGAGGGCGTCGCGCTCGCCGCTGCGCTCGCCGGCAGCACCGCGCTCGCGCTCGCCGTGGCCGGCCTCGTCTTCCAGGCGATGGTGCGGCGCGCCGATCGCCGCGACTCCGGTGCCGGCGAGATGGATCGGCCGGAATGACCGACGAGATCTTCCGGCTGTGGGTCTACCTGTCGGCGACGCCGCTCGCCGGACTCGCGCTCACGCTGGTCGCGTACACCATCGCATGGGGCGCGTACGCACGATCGGGGTTCCATCCGCTCGCCAATCCGGTGCCGATCGCCGTGGCGCTGGTCGTCGCCGCACTCGCCGCCACGCGCACGCCCTACGCGACCTACTTCGAGGGCGCGCAGTTCGTCCACTTCCTGCTGGGACCGGCGGTCGTCGGGCTCGCGGTGCCGCTCGCGCGCGATCTCGCGAACGTCAGGCGGCTCGCCGGGCCGATCGCCGTCGCGCTCGTCGCCGGCTCGGCGACGGCCGCCGCGAGCGCGGTTGCGATCGCGTGGGCTCTCGGCGTCTCGCCGGCGACGCTGCTCTCGCTCGTGCCCAAGTCGGTCACCGCGCCGGTGGCGATGGGCATCGCCGAGCGTCTGGGCGGACTGCCGGCGCTCGCCGCGGTGTTCGCCGTGGCGACCGGCGTGCTGGGCGCGGTGATCGGGCGGGCGGTGTTCGAGGCGGCCGGCGTCACCGACGCACGGGCGCGCGGATTCGCGCTCGGGCTGGCCGCGCACGGCATCGGCACGGCGCGCGCGTTCCAGGTCGACGCGACCGCCGGCACCTGGGCCGGGCTCGCGTTCGGCCTGCACGCGCTGATCGCGTCGTTCGCGCTGCCGGTCGTCGTGGTCGCGCTGCGCGGCGGCTGATCCCGGGCCGCCGGCGCGGCGGGTATACTCCGCGGCCGATCCGGTCCGCCATGCCTCCCGAGTTCCTCTCCGCGGTCGTCCTGCTCGTGCTCGTCACCGATCCGTTCGGCAACGTGCCGCTGGCGGTCGCCTCGATGCGCGGCGTGCCGCGCGAGCGCCGGCTCGCGGTCGTCGTCCGCGAGTGCCTGATCGCCTACGCGGTGCTGCTCGCGTTCCTGTTCGGCGGGCGCGCGTTCCTCGCGCTGCTCCACCTGTCCGAGGCGTCGCTGTCGATCGCCGGCGGCGTCATCCTGTTCCTGATCGCGCTCAGGATGGTGTTCGCGCACCCGGACGGCGTCTTCGGCGACGCCGGCGGCGGCGAGCCGTTCATCGTGCCGCTCGCGATTCCTGCGATCGCCGGTCCCTCGGCGCTCGCGACGGTGATGCTGCTCGCGTCGCGCTCGCCGGACGCGATGCCCGCGCTGGTCGCGGCGGTCACGATCGCGATGGCCGCGACGCTCGCCGTGCTCGCGGCCGCCGACCGCGTGCAGCGCTGGATCGGCGACCGGGGCGTGGTCGCGATGGAACGGCTGATGGGACTCGTGCTGACCGCGCTCGCCGTCGAGATGCTCCTGTCCGGCGTCCGGCAGTTCATCGCGCAGCTCGGGCGATGACGCGGCGGGTGACCTCGCGGGCTCGCCCGCGTCGACACGGGATCGGTACACTCGCCGTCGCCGCGCCGGCCGCGTGATCCGCCGCGCGCACCCGCGCCATCGCCCATGACCCGATCCGATCCCTCGCCCGCGCGTACCGGGCCGGCACCGGCGGCAGCGGACGGTCCGGTCGCGGTCTGGGACCTGCCGCTGCGGTTGTTCCACTGGGCGCTCGTCCTGCTGGTCGTGACACTGGTCGCGACCGGGCTGGTCAAGGACGACGCGTTGCGCTGGCACATGCGCGCCGGGCAGGCGCTGATCGCGCTCCTGCTCTTCCGCGTCGCCTGGGGATTCGCCGGCAGCCGGCACGCGCGCTTCGTCTCGTTCGTCCGCGGGCCTGCGGCGGTCCTGCGATACGCGCGGTCGCTCGTCGTGCCGCCGCACGAGGTGCACGCCACCCACAACCCGCTCGGCGGATGGATGGTGATCGCGATGCTCGCCGCGCTCGCGGTGCAGGCGACGACCGGCTTGTTCACCAACGACGACGTGCTGTGGGAAGGACCGCTCGCCGCGCGGGTCGCCAGGGACGTCTCCGACGCGATGAGCTCGATCCACCGCCGCGGATGGTGGGTCGTCGTCGCGCTGGTCGTCGCGCACGTCGCCGCGGTCGCCGTCTACCGGTGGGTGTTCAAGGAGGACCTCGTCAGGCCGATGATCGACGGCGTGAAGCCGCTGCCGCCGGGCGCGGCGGATCCGGCCGACGCCGCGGCATCGGGCACGCGGGCCGCGGTCGTGCTCGCCCTGTGCGCGCTCGCGGTGATCGTGCTGCCGCGGATCTGATCGGGCGGCGTCCCGCGCGGTCGTCGCTCGCGGACGGCGGCGGCGGACGCGAAGTCAATGCTTCGGGACCCGCGGCCGAGCGGGATGTGAACGAAACGACGAAGGCCGGGACGCGCCCGGCCCCCGCCGCTCGTCGCGAACCCGGGTTACTTGGTGCGGAAGTCGTCGTGGCAGCCGTTGCACTGCTTGCCGGTGGCGCCGACCGCGCCCTTGAGCGCGTTGAGGTCGGTACCCGCCGCGGAGACGAGCTTCGCGGTCTCCGCCTTGACCTCCTTGCCGTACTTCTCGAATTTCGCCCAGTCCTTCCAGATCTCGGCCTTGGCGCGCGTGTTCACGCTGCCCGATTCGGTGTTCGGTCCGTAGCCGTCCCAGGGCATCGCGACCAGCTGGTCGAGGAACGTGGCGCTGCGCACCGCCGTATCGCGGTCGTAGGGGCGATCGCCCTTGGCCATCGAGGCCAGCACGCCCAGATGCCAGCCCTGGGCTGACATCACGCCCTGGCGGTACTTGATCGAACGGTCGGCGGGGGTCTGCGCATGGACGACGGCGGCGTACGCGCCGACGACCGCGAGTGCGACGATCGCGGAGGCAACGGGCTTCATCGGGGATCTCCGGGGATGGGGGTCGGCGCGGCGCGACTCGCCGCACACCCCGGAAAACAGAAGGGCGCGCCCGCGTATTCCGCGGAGCGCGCCCGTCATCCGCCCGGCGGACCGCGCGGGCCCGCCTCGCGTGCGCCGCGTCAGTCCTTGTCGGCCTCGAAGCTGATGTTGAGCGCGAGCTCGTCGCCGACCGCCGGGATCGCGGTCTTCATGCCGAAATCGGAGCGCTTGACCTTGCCGACGGCGTTGCCGCCGCAACGGTCCTTCTTGTTGAACGGGTTCTGGCCGCACTTGAATCGCTCGAAGGTCAGCGTCAGCGGCCTGGAGACCCCGAGCAGCGTGAGGTTGCCTTCGACCGACGACGGCAGGTCGCCGCCGAAATTGACCCTGGTCGACTTGAACGTCATCCGCGGGAACTCGGCGACGTTGAAGAAATCGGCCTGCCGCAGGTGCTCGTCGCGGGCGCGCGGACGGCTGCCCTTGTCGTTGTCGCCGGTCGTGACCGACGCCGTCTCGATGGTCATCTCGACCGTACCGGTCCTGGCGGCGCGATCGATCGTGAACTTGCCGGTCGTCTTGTCGAATCGGCCGGTCATCACGGACAGGCCCCAGTGCTCGACGGTGAAATTGGGGTACGTGTGGTAGGAGTCGAGGGTGAAGTTCTCCGGCGCGGCGGCGGCGGCGAACGGGAGCGCGGCGAGGGCGAGGGCGACGAGGGTCTTCTGCACGGAACAGGTCTCCAGCGTTGAGGGGGACAGAACGGCTAACCGCTCCGCGTGGCGAGCCACGCGGCGGCGATGGGCAGGGTCGCCGCGACGAGCGCGTAGACCCCGAGGACGAACGAACGGCGCAGCACGCCGCCTTCGCTCGCGCTCGGCCACAGCACCGCGGCCGGCACGAGCAGCATCGCCGGCATCGCGTACCACGGCAGCGACGCGAGATTGAATGTCGAGGCGGACACGAACGCCGCCGGCACTGCGATCGACAGGGCGCCCAGCGCGCCGGGCGCGATCGGCTCGCGCCGCGCGATCTGGACGAGGAGCATCGCGCCGGACGCGGCGGCGAGCGTGATGCCGGCCATGAACCCGCCGATCGACGCGGACAGCATCGCGGACACGCCGGCGGCCAGGCCCAGGCCGACGCCGGCTGCGCCGGTGCGCAGACCATCCCCGCGCAGTCTGAGCATCAACGCCACCAGCACGACGACGAACAACGCGACGCCGCCGCCGGCGAGCATCGCCGCGTTGGCGTCCTTCTGCTGGAGCACGGACTGGTAGGCCCAGACCGACGCGGCCGCCGCACCGACCGCGGCGAGCACGGCCAGCGCCCGGCGTCCGTCGAGCGCGTCGATCAGCAGGCCGGCCACCGGTGCGGCGAGGATGATCAGCAGGACCTTGCGGCTCGCGGTCAGCGGCTCGAGCTGGAATCCGGTGGTGAGGGCGACGAACGTCGCGTAGCCGACGATGATCGCGACCCACGCGGCGCGGGTGTTCCTGAGCACGAAGCCGATGACCAGTGCGACGAACAGCGGGGCCAGGCCGGCCTGGACCGCGGGATTCTGGAGCAGATCGTTTGGCATGGATTCGTCCCCTGCGCGTGGCGCCGGCGACGCACGTCACCCCGGGGCGATCCGAAATGAACAGCCGCCCGGGCGCTTTCATTCCGCGGGCCGGCGCTCCGATGCCGCGGCGGGGCGAATTCTAGCCCGGCACCCGCCCAGGGGCGCACCGCTCCGCCCGGTTTCGTCCGACATCGCCCGATTCCGCCCGGTTCACGCACCGCGGGCCGATTCGTTCCGGACCGGGCGGCAGGCGCCCGACGGTCCCCGCGGGGTGAGTGTGCCGAATCGCCTGCAATCGGCCATCGCCGCGGGCAAGCCGCCCGGAACGCCCGGACGGCAGGGAGCCGGGCTGCCCCGCCCCCCCTGGGCTACGGGGACGGGTCCGGGCGCCGGCCCGGACCGGCAGGCGCCCGGTCAGCCGGCCTCGGCGGCGGCGGGCACGAGATCCGCGCCGTCGCGCCGGATCGCGCCTGCCTTCAGCAATTCGTCGACGATCAGAGTCGCCAGGTCGCGTGGCGCCATCCGCAGGATCGCCGCGTTGAGGTCGCGGTAGAAGCCGATCCGGTCGATGTAGGCGGCGACGTCGGCCTCGGGGAAGCGGCGGCGGTCGAGCAGGCTGTAGGTGAACATGACCTTGACCGCGTGGCGCGCGACGCGTTCGTCGTCGGCCTCGAGCGCGGCGAGTCGCGAGTACGCGCGCTCGAGCGCCGCGCCGACGTCGGCGAACGGCTCGCCGTGGCCGGGGATCACCACGCGCGCGTCCAGCGTCGCGAGCAGGTCGAGCGTCGCGCGCGCCTCGCCCATCGCGGCGGGATCGATCGCGCGCGGCATGACGAAGCCGAAGCCCCGTTCCCACAGCGCGTCGCCGGTGACGAGCACGCGGTGCTCCGGATTCCAGAACACGAGGGCGCCCGAGTCGTGACCGGGCGCGGCGAGCGCGCGCCATTCCAGGTCGCCCCAGACGTGCGTGCTGCCGGCGTCGATCGTTTCGTCGACGGGGAAGCGCTCGCAGCGCTGGTCGGCGTAGTCGTAGAGCAGCGCCTTCCCGTCCCAGGCGGCGAACTTCGGCGCCTCCGCGGACGGCACCGCGACCGGACAACCGTGTCGCCGCACGAGCGCTGCGTTGCCGCCGACGTGGTCGGAATGGCCGTGCGTGTTGACGATCCGCGCGAGCTTCGCGCCGCGCGTGCCGCGCGCGCCCTCGACCAGCGCGGCGGTGATCCCGGCGTGCGCGACGTAGCCGGTGTCGATCAGCACGTATCCGTCGCGGCCGGAGAGCAGCAGGTTGTTCGCCGACAGCCAGTCGCGGACGAAGACGTGCAACTGCGGCGGCAACAGGTGGGCGACCATCACGCGGCGGCCTTCGGCGAGAGCCGGTCGACGAACCCGCGCACCAGCGCGACGCGGTCCTCGAGCGCGGGCGCGGCGCGGTCGATGCGCAGGCGGTCGGGGCCGGCGAAGCGCATCCGCCCGTCGCGCTGGACCAGCGCGATCAGGCGGCCGGCGTCGAACGGCGGATCGGGCACGAACTGGATGGTCGTGCGCTCGGGTCCGGCGTCGACCTTGCGCACGCCCAGCGGCATCGCGGCGATCCGCAGCCGGTGCGCGGCGATCAACGCCATCGCGGGCTCGGGCAGCGGGCCGAACCGGTCGACCAGTTCCTCGACGATCGCGTCGACGCCGCCCGCGTCCTCGGCGGTCGCGAGCCGCTTGTAGCGGACGAGGCGCTCGTGGATGTCGCTGCAGTAGTCCTCGGGCAGCCGCGCGGGGACGTGGAGCTGGATCTCGGTGGTGACACCGAGCGGCTCGGCCAGGTTGGGCTCGCGGCCCGCCTTGAGCGCGGAGACCGCCGCCTTGAGCATGTCGGCGTAGAGCTGGAAGCCGACCTCGGCCATCTCGCCCGACTGGTCCTCGCCCAGCACCTCGCCCGCGCCGCGGATCTCGAGGTCGTGCATCGCGAGGTAGAACCCGGAGCCCAGGTCCTCCATCGACTGGATCGCCTCCAGCCGCTTCTTCGCCTGCCCGGAGAGCGCGTCCTCCGGCGGGGTCAGCAGGTACGCGTACGCCTGGTGGTGCGAGCGGCCGACGCGGCCGCGCAACTGGTGGAGCTGGGCGAGCCCGAAGCGGTCGGCGCGCTCGATGATGATCGTGTTCGCGGTGGGCACGTCGATGCCGGTCTCGA
>JADZDA010000074.1 GCA_020851255.1 Burkholderiales bacterium
CGCTCGCCGGGCGGTGGCCGCGTCCGCTGGACCGCGCGGTATCCCTAGTCCATCGTTCGACATGATTCCTTTCCGCGCGCTCCCGGCACTCCTTGCATCCGCGCTCGTCACGGCGGCCGCCCCGCTTCCGATGACGCCCGTGCAGCCGGAACTGTTCGCCGCCACCGGTGCGCTCGTGAATGCGTTCGGCGACCCCGACAGCGATGGCGATGCTGACCTCTTCGTCGGGTTCGGCGGAACGGCGAACCGGTTCTACCGGAATGACCGCGGCCGTTTCGTCGAGGTCGGCGCGACGGTCGGTCTGGCGGCCGCACGGGCGACGCGCGCCGCCGCCTGGGGTGACTTCGACGGCGATGCCGATCCGGACCTCCTCGTCGGCTTCGCGCCGGGCGACGGGGGCGTTCTGACGCTCTATCGCAACGACCGCGGCACTTTCGTCGATGCCACCGCCGAGGCGGGACTCACGGTCGCGGCCGGCGCCGTGCGGCAGCCGGTCTGGGTGGACACGGATGGAGACGAGGATCTCGACCTCTTCGTGGCCTTCCGCGACCGCGCCAACATGCTCTTCCGCAACGACGGGGCGCGCTTCACCGACATCGCTGCCGAGGTCGGGCTCGCGGATGTGCGCAAGAGCGTGGGGGCCGCCTGGGCGGACCTCGACGCCGACGGCGACCTCGACCTCCTCGTCGGGAACATGGATGGCGACGCCAACGGCGCATTCCGCAATGATGACGGCCGGTTCACGGATGTCGCCGAGTCGTGGGGACTCGCCTGGGGCGGCCGCACGCCGCGGGACCCGGCGAACGGAACGGTGCGCCCCTGCATCGCCGACGTGAACGGGGACGGACTGCTCGACGCGGTCTTCGCGAACTACGGCAAGCCCGGCCTCTTCCTCGGGCGCGTGGGCGGCGGCTTCACGGATGTCTCGGAGGCGTGGGGGATCGCGGTCGACGGGCGGTACGACACCTGCGCGCTCGCCGACGTCGACAACGACGGGAAGCTCGACCTCTATCTCAACGGCACCGTGACACAGGGGAAGAACTGGCCTGACTACCTGTATCGTCAGGAGAATGGCCGCTTCGTCGATGCGATCCCGGCGGCGGTCGCCGCCGTGCCGGCCGATCACGGGGCCGCTTGGGCGGACGTGAACGGTGACGGTGCGGTGGAGCTCGCGCTCACCGGCCAGGGCGCGCATGCGCTCTTCACCCCGACGCTGCACCCGAGCATCGCGCGTCGGTCGGTCCGCGTGCGCGTCGTGGACGGGGCGTTCCATGCGACGCGGGCGGGCGCCGAGGTCCGCGTCTACGCCGCGGGCACGGACGCGCTGCTCGGCGTCCGCGTGATCGATGCGGGTTCGGGCTACGACGCGCAGTCGGATGTGCCGGTGCACCTCGGCTTGGGCGGAAGCGGCAAGGTGGACATCGAGGTGATCTGGCCGGCGCGCGGCACCCGGACGCGCTGGCGCAAGAACGGTGTGAAGCTCGACGGCCGGAAGGTCGTCGAGGTGCGGACCGGGACGCCCTAGCGGAGTCGGAGCGCGCCGGAGGAGCGGCGCGCCGGCGGCGCGGCCTGGAGGATCGTCCCCGGCCCGTAGCAGCGGGCCCGCCCCGCGCGCTTGGCCGCGAGGAGCCGCTCGTCCGCGAGCACGAGGAGCGCATCCGGGGTGCCGAGTCCGCCGGCCGCTGGCGTGCGCTCCATGCTGCCGTCCGTCGGTGAGCCCGCGACGCCCGCGGAGAAGTTGATGTGCAGCACTCGGCCCTCGCCCAGTTCGATCGGCACAGCCGCGATCTCGCGCCGGATCGCCTCGATGCGCAGCAGCGCCGACTCCGGCGGGGTCCCCGGCATGAGCACCACGAACTCTTCGCCGCCATAGCGCGCGACGATGTCGGACCGGCGCATGCCGTTGGCGAGCCGGTCGGCGATGATGCGGATGGCCTGGTCGCCGCGCGCGTGGCCGTGCTCGTCGTTGATCCGCTTGAAGTGGTCGATGTCGAGGATCGCCAGGGCGAGCGGCTGTCCGCTCCGCGACGACGCGCTGATCGCCTGGTCGAGCGCGGTGTCGAAGTGGCCGCGGTTGAAGAGACCGGTGAGCCGGTCGCGCGCCGCGAGGTAGAGCAGCCGCTGGGCCCGCTGCACGAGCGTCACCGAGAGGAGGGTCGCGATCGCGAGCAGGAGGAGCCGCGTGGCGAGGTCCACGGGCAGGTACGGACCGGCCTGCGCGACGTACGAGGGGTCGTACAGGTCATAGCCGAGCGAGCCCGCGACCCAGAGTCCCCCGTACTGGAGCCCGGCGAGCGCCCCGGCGCCGATGCAGATGCGGGCGTCGTAGCGGAGGCTCGTCGCGGTGATGGCGAGGAAGTACATCTCGAAGGTGACCTTCGAGTTGAGCGCGACGAGCGGCGAGCTCACGACGAAGAAGCTGGTGAGGGCGATGCTGACCATCGTGACGTCGAAAGCGCTCGACGCGAAGCCGATCCAGGGGCGCCATCGGCCGGCCGCGATGGCGCGCCAGATGCCGATGGAGATGAACCACGCCAGCAGGGTGATGCTGAAGCCGGTGAGGTGAATGGGCTCCTGCGGCGCATGCGCGACGTTCCAGAGGGGCGCGATGAGGAGCAACCCCATGACCAGCACGCGCACCCGCGCGACGACGATCTCACCCTCGACGCCGGCGGCCTCGAGCGTATGGTCGGGTTTGACCCAGACGGGAGGCGCCGCGACGCCGGCGGTGAAGCTCGGCGTGATGGAGCGCAGGCGAGGGGCGGGGGCGGTCATGCCCGGGGGAAGTTACCGGCCGCGGACGCGGCCGCCAGCCGAGGACGGCTCGCGCCGTGGCCGGTCGCCGCCTCCGCGCCGGCGAACGCCGCGCCCTCGCCACGCGTACCCAGAGCGGGCAGATTCCCGCCCGACGTCCGTTCCCCACCCCAGCCCGTCCGCCCCATGCGCTCCCTCCTCCGCGCGACCGCGGTCCTCAGCGTCGCCGCCGGCCTCGCCGGCGCCCAGACGCCCGACTCCACCACGCTCGCCGGCCTCCGCTGGCGGTCCATCGGTCCGGTCAACATGGCCGGCCGCATCACCGACGTCGAAGCGCACCCGAGCGCACCCAAGACGTTCTACGTCGCCGGCGCCACGGGCGGGATCTGGAAGACCATCAACGCGGGAACGAGCTTCTTCCCGCTCTGGGACCGCGCCCCCATCGCGTCCATGGGCGACCTGGCGATCGCGCCGAGCGACCCGAACATCATCTGGGCCGGCACCGGCGAGGAGGATTCGCGCAACTCGGTGCAGCCGGGCATGGGCATCTACAAGTCGGTCGATGGCGGGCTGACCTGGCAGGCGATGGGGTTGGAGAAGACGCAGCACATCGGGCGCATCATCATCCACCCGACGAACCCGAACATCGTCTGGGTCGCGGCCCTGGGAGCCCTCTGGTCCACGAACCCCGAGCGCGGCCTCTACAAGACGACCGACGGCGGCCGCACCTGGACGCTGAGCAAGTTCATCTCGCCGCGCGCCGGCTTCGTGGATATCGCCATCGATCCGCGCAACCCCGATGTGCTCTACGCCGCCAGCTGGGAGCGGATCCGCAAGAGCTACTACCTCAAGTCCGGCGGTCCCGGATCGGCCCTCTGGAAGTCGACCGACGGCGGCACCACCTGGACCGAGATCAAGGGTGGCGGCTTCCCCGAGACGGCGAAGGGGCGCATCTCGCTCGCGATCGCCCCGAGCGCGCCGGACGTGGTCTACGCGATGGTCGAGGCCGACTCCGTGAAGGGCGCCAAGCCGCAGCGGCTGCTGAGCGGCCTCTACCGGTCCAAGGACGCCGGCAGGACCTGGGAGTGGATGAGCACGATCAACAACCGCCCCTTCTACTTCTCGCAGATCCGCGTCGACCCGCGGAACCCGGACCGCCTCTATCGCATGGCGGTCGACTTCGCGTCCTCCGACGACGGCGGCCGTTCGTGGCGCCTCGGCATGGTCGGCATCCACGAGGACTACCACGGGATGTGGATCGACCCGAACGACCCCGAGCACTGGATCGTCGGCGGCGACGCCGGGGTCTTCCAGACCTGGGATCGCGGCGGCACGTATGACGCGCTGAACAACATGGCGATGGGCCAGTTCTACGGGATCAGCTTCGACTACCAGGTCCCCTACCGCGTCTGCGGTGGCCTGCAGGACAACGGCACCTCGTGCGGCCTCAGCCGTCGCGGTAACGCGCCGCTCCAGATGACCGACTGGTTCGCGGTCTTCGCGGCGGACGGGCTGCAGTCGGCGCAGGACCCGTTCGAACCGGACTACGTGTACTACGAGTCGCAGGGCGGCAACATCTCGCGCCGCAACCTCGCGACCGGAGAGAACGTGAGCGTCCGCGCGCGCACCGTGACGCGCACGCAGTTCGGCCAGGCGATCGCGCGCGTGCGCGGCGACGGCATCACGCCGCTCACGCCGGCGCAGCGCACCTCCATCGATTCCATCCGGGCCGAGATGCGCCGGCAGCTCGCCGACCCGAACGTCGCGACGCGCTGGAACTGGAACACGCCGTTCCTGCTCTCCCGTCACGATGCGAACGTGTTCTACTCGGGGGCCGAGAAGCTCTTCAAGAGCGTGAAGAAGGGGCTCGACCCCGTCGCGATCTCCGGCGACCTGTCGTCGCGCGACGAGACCCGGATCCGCGTCACCACCGGTTTCGACTCGCTCGGCAACATCGCGGTGGACGCGACGGGCGGCATCACGCGCGACGCGACCGGCGCCGAAGAGAACGCGACCATCGTCACCATCGCCGAGTCGCCCATCCGCGCCGGCCTCCTCTACGTCGGCACGAACGACGGCAAGGTCTGGCTCACCCGCAACGATGGCGCGACCTGGGAGGACCTGAGCGCGC
>JADZDA010000075.1 GCA_020851255.1 Burkholderiales bacterium
GGTTCGGTCGTCGGCGAGCGGTTCGTGCGCGGTGTGCGCGTTGCCTACGAGAATCGCGTTCCGTTCGTCTGCATCTCGGCGTCCGGCGGCGCGCGGATGCAGGAGGGCGTGACCTCGCTGTTCCAGATGGCGAAGACCACCGCGGTCCTGCAGGAGCTGGCGAAGGCGCGCCTGCCGTTCGTGTCGATCCTGACCGACCCGACGATGGGCGGCGTGTCCGCGTCTTTCGTGTTCGTCGCCGACCTCGTGCTCGCCGAGCCCGGCGCGCTGATCGGCTTCGCGGGGCCGCGCGTGATCGAGCAGACGGTGCGCGAGAAGCTGCCCGAGGGATTCCAGCGCGCGGAGTTCCTGCTCGAGAAGGGCGCGCTCGACATGATCGTCGACCGGCGCAAGCTGCGCGACGAACTGCCGCGGCTGCTCGCGCTCCTGACGCGCGCGGGCGTGCCGGTCGGCTGACGGCGGTCCGCCCGGTCCTCGTGCTGGAAACGCTCGCGTCCGACGGACGCATCGGCATCCGCCGGTTCGCGCCATCGGACCTGTCCGCCTTCTACGCCGCGATCGACGAGTCGCGCGGCGAGCTGGGGCGCTGGATGCCCTGGATGCACGACGGCTACACGATCGCCGACACCGCGGACTGGATCGCCAGGCGCGAAGACGAGTGGAACGCCGGTGTCGATTTCTCGGTGCTGGTCGTCGACGCCGCCGGCGGTGTGCTCGGCGCGTCGGGATTCAACCAGATCAATCGCGAGCACCGGATCGCGAACCTGGGCTACTGGGTGCGTACGTCGGCGACCCGGCGCGGTGTCGCGTCCGCCGCCGCGCGCCTGACCGCGGCGTGGGGTTTCCGGACGCTGGGCATCGGCCGGGCGGAGATCGTCGCCCTGCGCGACAACACGGCCAGCTGCCGCGCCGCGCAGAAGTCCGGCGCCCGGTTCGAGGGCCATGCACGCAACCGGTTGCTGCTGCACGGGCGCTGGCACGACGCGGCCGTCTACGCGTTCGTGCCCGGGGACTTCGCTTGAGCGACACTCCGCCGGCAGGGTCGGTGTCCGCGGGCGATCCGCGCCCCGTCCGCGTGGACGACTGGCTCGTCTACCTCGAGTCGCTGCATCCGCGGGCGATCGCCATGGGACTCGAGCGCGTGCGCGCGGTGATGGGCCGCCTCGACAT
This sequence comes from Burkholderiales bacterium, assembly GCA_020851255.1. GTDB lineage: Bacteria > Pseudomonadota > Gammaproteobacteria > Burkholderiales > Casimicrobiaceae > VBCG01. The sequence continues at coordinate 1,171 of JADZDA010000075.1, forward strand.
CCGGATCGACGTGCCGGTGTTCACGATCGCCGGCACCAACGGCAAGGGATCGACGTCCGCGATGCTCGAAGCGGTGCTGCGCGCCGCCGGCTACCGGACCGGGCTCTACCAGTCGCCCCATCTGCTTCGTTACCACGAGCGCGTGCGCATCGACGGCCGGGAGGTCGGCGACGACGATCTCCTGCGCGCCTTCGACGCGGTCGAGGACGCGCGCGTCTCGGGCGGGGCCGTCGTTCCGCTGACCTACTTCGAGTTCGGGACGCTGGCCGCGCTCTGGCTCTACGCGCGCGCGGGGCTCGACGCGCTGGTTCTCGAGGTCGGCCTGGGCGGACGCCTGGACGCGGTCAACGCGATCGACGCGGACGTTGCGATCGTCACCTCGATCGATCTCGATCACACCGAGTGGCTCGGAACGACCCGCGAGTCGATCGGCCGCGAGAAGGCCGGCGTCTTCCGCGCCGGCCGCGCGGCGATCTGCGGCGATCCCGACCCGCCGTCGAGCGTCGCCGAGGTCGCCGCGAGGACCGGCGCGCGGCTCCTCGTCGCCGGCCGGGATTTCGCCGGCACGCCCGAAGGACGCCAATGGCGTTACCGCGGGCCGGGCGGCGATCGCTACGGGCTGCCGCTGCCGGCCCTGCCCGGCGCGTTCCAGGTCGGCAACGCGGCCTGCGTGATCGCGGCGCTCGACGCGATCCGCGATCGGCTCCCGGTGAGTTCGGGCGCGCTGCGCGCCGGGCTGGTCGCCGTCGAGCTCGCCGGCCGTTTCCAGGTGCTGCCCGGACGGCCGACGCGCGTCCTCGACGTCGCGCACAACCCGCAGGCGGCGCGCACACTCGCGGCGACGCTCGGAGAGATGGGTTACCACGCGCGCACGATCGCGGTGCTGGGGATGCTCGGCGACAAGGACATCGGCGGCGTGATCGACGCGCTGCGCGGCCGCGTCGACCGCTGGCACGTCGCGACCCTGCCGCCGCCGCGCGGCGCGGACGCCTCGGCGCTCGCCGGCGCCCTCGAGCGCGCGGGCGTGGCCGTGTCCGACATCGTCCGCCACGACGACGTGCCCGCCGCCTGGCACGCCGCCGTCGGCGCGGCGGGCGAGACTGATAGAATCGTCGCGTTCGGTTCGTTTCTCACGGTCGCCGCGGTGCTCGCCGTCGAGCGGGCGGCGACGAACCGGCCGGAGCGACTCTGACGACGATGGCCGACGCCGCGGATCCCAATCTCGACGAGTTGAGACGTCGCGGCCGCCGGCGGCTGATCGGTGCGATCGTGCTCGCGCTGGTCGCGGCGGTCGTCGTGCCGATGCTGCTCGAGAGCGATCCGCGGCCGCTCGGCGAGGACGTTTCCGTCCGCATCCCGCCGGTCGACGAGGGCAAGCCCGTCAACCGGCTGTCATCGCCGAAATCGCGGGCCGACGCGCCCGGTGCGCCGTCGCGGGCCGAGACGTCCAAGGGTGACGGGCAGCCGTCGGTCCCTGCCGGGGCCGCGCAGTCGGGCGCGCCAGGGGCCGGATCGCCGTCCACGCCTCCCGAATCACCGGCACCCGCCCCGGACGCGGCGAAGTCCGCGAGTTCGCCCTCCGACGCAGGCGCGAAGGGCGACGCGCCGCGCAAGTCGGTCGTGGACGCGGAGAAGTCGGTGCTGGCGCCTGGAACGCGGGTCGTCCCGCTGGAACCGTCGAAGGCCGCGCTCGACCAGCCGAAAGGCGAGGCGAGTGCGCCGGCCAAGGCCGCGACGGCGCCCAAGGCGGCGACGGCCGCTGCGCCGCCCGCGTCGAAGGCGACGCCATCCCCTCCTGCCGCCACGCCACCAGCGACGAAGACGACGACATCGCCACCGGCCGCGAAGGACGGCTACGTCGTGCAACTGGGCGCGTTCACCGACGACAAGGGCGCGAATGCGCTCGTGAACCGGTTGCGCAAGGTCGGGCATCCGGCGTACACGGAATCGCTGGCGACGAGCCGGGGCGCGCTGTGGCGTGTGCGCGTCGGTCCGTATCCGTCCCGGGACGCCGCCACCCAGGTGCGCGAGCGGCTCAAGGCCGAAGGCCAGGCCGGCATCGTCGTGCAGGCGCGCTGACGCGCGCCGGCCGGTCGGCGCGACCCTGGAAACCGGCCCGCGAGTCACACCGAATCCGTGACCGCCCTCGATCTCGCGGCGATCGGCGTGGTGACGCTGTCGGTCGTGTTCGCCTACGCGCGCGGCGTCATCCGCTCGCTGGTCGGGTCGGCGGCGTGGATCGGCGGTCTCGTCGCCGCGTTCGCGTTCACGCCCGCCGCCGGCGCGATGCTCCCCCTGACACCGGACGCCCCGTTCGTTCCCTACATCCTGGCCTTCGTCGGCATCTTCATCGCCGCGCTGATCGCCGGAGCGTTCATCGCCTGGCCGCTGCGCGAGATCGTCAGCAAGGCCGGCATGGGATTCCTCGATCGCGCGCTGGGCGCGGCGTTCGGCCTCGCGCGCGGACTCGCGGTGATGGTGGCCTTCGCGATCGTCGTGGGCGTCACCGGGCTCGCGCGGGCGGATTGGTGGCAGAATGCGGTCCTGGCGCCGTCGCTCGCCTCCGCGGCGTACTCGCTGCGGCCGTGGCTGCCCCGGGCGTGGGCCGAGCGCCTCGATTTTTCGTCTGAGGTCCCCGCGCGGCCCGCGCGGGCGCCGGGAAAGGCGTAGCGACCATGTGCGGCATCGTCGGCGTCGTCTCGCGCACGCCGGTCAACCAGCTCCTGTACGACGGCCTGATGCTGCTCCAGCATCGCGGGCAGGACGCGGCCGGCATCGTCACGAGCGAGGGCAACGTCTTCCACATGTACAAGAGCTCGGGCTACGTCCGCGACGTGTTCCGCACGCGCAACATGCGCGAGCTCACAGGCACCGCGGGCATCGGCCATTGCCGCTACCCGACGGCCGGAAGCGCGTACTCCGACCTCGAGAGCCAGCCGTTCTACGTGAACGCGCCGTTCGGCATCACGCTCGGCCACAACGGCAACCTGACCAACAGCGAGGCGCTGAAGCGCGAGCTCTTCCAGCTCGACTTCCGGCACGTCAACACCAACAGCGACAGCGAGGTGCTGCTCAACGTCCTCGCGCTCGAGCTGGAGCGCGCTGCGCAGCACCACCGCCTCGACCCGGACGCGATCTTCCGCGCGGTGGCCGGCGTCCACCGCCGCTGCCGCGGCGCCTACGCGATCGTCGCGATGATCGCCGGCTGCGGGCTGCTCGCGTTCCGCGATCCGTACGGCATCCGGCCGCTCGTCGTCGGCAGGAGCGAGACGCCGGCGGGCCCCGAGTACATGGTCGCATCCGAATCGGTCGCGGTCGAGGCCTGCGGCTTCGCGGTGCTGCGCGACGTCGCACCCGGCGAGGCGATCTTCGTCGACTTCGCGGGCCGGATGCACGCGCGCGCCTGCGCCGAATCGGTGCGGCACACGCCGTGCATCTTCGAATACGTGTACCTGGCGAGGCCGGACAGCGTGATCGACGGGGCCAGCGTCTACGAGTCGCGCATCCACATGGGCGCGGAACTCGCGCGCCGGATCCACGCGATGCCCGAGGCCGGCGACATCGACGTCGTCATCCCGATCCCCGACTCGAGCCGCCCGTCGGCGATGCAGCTCGCCAACGACCTCGCGCTGACCTATCGCGAGGGTTTCGTGAAGAGCCGCTACGTCGGGCGGACCTTCATCATGCCGGGCCAGGCGATGCGCAAGAAGAGCGTGCGCCAGAAGTTGAACCCGATCGGCATGGAATTCGCCGGCAAGGTCGTGCTGCTCGTCGACGATTCGATCGTCCGCGGCACGACGTCGCGCGAGATCGTCCAGATGGCCCGCGACGCCGGCGCCCGCAAGGTCTATTTCGCGTCGGCGAGCCCGCCGGTGCGCTACCCCAACGTCTACGGCATCGACATGCCGACGCAGAAGGAGCTGGTCGCGCACGGGCGCAGCGAGGCGGAGGTCGCGCGCGAGATCGGCGCCGATCTCCTCATCTACCAGGGCCTCGACGCGCTCAAGGCCGCGGTGCGCGCGGCCAATCCCCGGCTCACCGAGTTCGAGGCGTCGTGTTTCGACGGCCGGTACGTCACCGGCGACGTGACCGCCGACTACCTCGCCCAGCTCGCCGGTGACCGTCCGGCCGGGCGCGGCGAGCCCCAGCGCGAGGACGACCGTGTCGTCGCCGGCGACTGAGACCCGCCGCGCGCGGATCGCGCTCCTCAGGGCGTCGCACCGGACCGTCGTCGGGCCGGTGGAGCGCCCCGCTGCTCCCTGAGCCGCGAATGTCGGTCGAGATCTTCCTGCTGCTCGCGGTCATCGTCGTCGGACTCGGCTTGCTGGTCCGGCGGCAGGACGCGCGCAACGTCCGCGAAGCGCCCAAGCGCCCGCCGCTGGGCGCGCCGACGATCCAGGGCGGGCGCGGCGCAGTCTATCCGGGGGCGTCCGACGACCCGATGCTGCCGCCGTCCTCGGCGGCGAGGGCGTTCTCGTCGGGCGCGTCGAAGGTCCACGGGTCGGCGGCCGCGGCGGCGCCGGTTGCCACCGGTTCGGGGCCGGCACAGGGCCCGCGGCCGGAGGCGTCCGCATCCGCGTCCGAATCCGGGGAGAGGCGCACGTCCGGCGACGGCACGGGCGCGCAGGGGGACGGCGACGGTGGGTGAGATCCCGGCCGCGGATTGACCGCCGGCGGGCATGGCGGTATCATCGCAACTGATTTCGCGCCGATTTGAGCTTCAGCTTGCGGGCGCGTAACAAATGCCGCTAAAGCGAGGTTCGCCCTCGAATCCGGGTTTCCGGCCGGGAGGGCAGGAGAAACCCGCCTGGCGTGCGAGCCGGCGGGTTTTTTTTCGCCATCTCGCACCTGCGGCGGGGATGCGGCGCGAGCCGCGGGCACCGGCTGACGATGGCGACCGACATGACGAACACGACCTCCGAACGCGGATTCACCACCGCGATCCTGCATTCCGACCGCGCGTCGCCGATCGAGCACGGCGCGCTGCACAAGCCGCTCCACCTCTCGGTCGCGTACGGGTACGCGGACGCCCACGAGCTCGCCGCGGTCTTCCAGGGCCGCCAGCCGGGCTACGCCTACGGGCGCCAGGGCAATCCGACGACCGCGGCGCTCGAGGCGAAGGTGACCGCGATGGAACGCGGTGTCGCGACCGTGTGCTTCTCGACCGGAATGGCGGCGATCGGCGCGCTGCTGCTCGCGCTGACGCGCGGCGGCGACCACGTCGTCGCGAGCCGCTATCTGTTCGGCAACACGACCAGCCTCTTTTCCACGCTCGAGGCGCACGGCACGTCGGTGACCTACGTCGACGCGACCGCCGCGCACGAGGTCGAAGCGGCGATCACACCGGCCACGCGCATCGTGTTCGTCGAGACCATCGCCAATCCGAGGACGCAGGTCGCCGACCTCGCGCGCATCGGCGAGGTCTGCCGCCGGCGCGGCGTCCTCTACGTCGTCGACAACACGATGACTTCGCCGTGGCTGTTCCGGCCGGTCGACTGCGGCGCCGATCTGGTCGTCAACGCGCTCACCAAGTACATCGGCGGGCACGGCAACGCGTTGGGCGGGGCGGTCACCGACACCGGCCGCTACGACTGGACGAGGTATCCGAACATCATCGACACGTACAAGTCGGCGAAGCGGGAGCTGTGGGCGATCCAGCAGATCCGCAAGAAGGGCCTGCGCGACTTCGGCGCGACGCTCGCCGCCGAGCAGGCGCACCACCTGTCCGTGGGTGCCGAGACGCTGGCACTGCGTCTGGACCGGCAGTGCGCGAACGCGCTCGTTCTGGCGCGCCGCCTCGAGGCGCATCCGCGGGTGAGGGCCGTCCACTACCCGGGGCTCGATTCCCACCCGCAGCACACGCTGGCGAAGTCGCTGTTCCGCGCCGCCGGCGCCCTGTTCTCGTTCGAACTCGACGACACGGTCGATCCGTTCGCGTTCCTCGACCGGCTGAGGCTCGTCGTGCTGTCGTCGAATCTCGGCGACAACCGGACGCTGGCCATTCCGGTCGCGCACACGATCTTCTGGGAGATGGGACCCGCCCGGCGCGCGTCGATGGGCATCGCCGATTCGCTGATCCGGGTTTCGGTGGGGATCGAGGACGAGGCGGACCTGGTCGCCGATTTCGAGCAGGCGCTCGTGTAACGCCCGCGGTCCGACGTGAAACAGCAGGCTCGCCGGCGAGCCGCCGCGCTACCGGGTGCGCGCGTCGAACCCCGGCGCAGGGCTTGCCTGGCCGGGGCCGGGTCGCGAGCCGATTTCCCGGCGACGCACGCCCGCCTCGTCGGCCTCGACCCAGACCGCCTGCCCGTGCCAGTCGGGCAGCACTACGCGCTCGCAAGGATGTCCATCGACGGTGTGCCGATGGGACGCCGGACGATGCGTATGGCCATGGATCATCCGGTCCACGCCGTACGCGCGGAACGCGGCGGCGACGGCCGTCGCTACGACGTCGACGATCGCATCGGGCTGGCGCCGGGTCGCCAGGCGCCTGCGGCGGCGCAGCCACGCCGCGATCGCCCGGCGCACCGGCCAGGGCAGCGCCAGGAGCCGGCGCTGGTGCCGCGGGTCGCGGATCCAGGCCCGGTAACGCTGGTAATCGCTGTCGCCGGTGCACAGCTCGTCGCCGTGCAGGATCAGCGTACGCACGCCGCCGGCGTCCACCACCGAACGTTCGGGGAGCAGCGTCGCGCCCGCGGCGCGCGCGAAGCGCTCGCCCAGCAGGAAGTCGCGATTGCCGCGGACGACGCCGACCGGGACGCCGGTCTCCGAGATCGCCCTGAGCGCCGCGACGATCGGCCTGCAGAACGGGTCGTCGACCTGCTCGTCGCCGACCCACGCGTCGAACAGGTCGCCCAGCACGTAGACGGCCGACGCCTCGCGCGCCGGTCCGCGCGCCCAGTCGAGGAATGAGGCGGCCGTCCGCGGCGCCGAAGGCGCGAGGTGCAGGTCGGAAAGGAACTGCGCGGGTTTCATCGCGCGCCGGGGCGCCCGCGTGCCGCGCCGGGGGCGCCGGCCGCCGTCGCGGCGGCGGTGGTCAGTCGGCGACGCGCGCCGTGCGGATCACGACGTCCTCGCCCGGCACGTTCTCGTGGAAGCCGGACCGCCCGGTGGCGACACCCTTGATGCGGTCGACGACGTCCTGGCCCTCGACGACGCGTCCGAACACGCAATAGCCCCAGCCGTTGCCGCCAGGCGACTTGAAGTCGAGGAAATCGTTGTCGACGACGTTGACGAAGAACTGCGCGGTCGCGGAATGCGGATCGTTGGTGCGCGCCATCGCGAGCGTGTAGCGCCGGTTCTTCAGGCCGTTCGCCCCCTCGTGCGCGATCGGCGCGCGCGTCGGCTTCTGCTTCATCCCCGGCTCGAACCCGCCGCCCTGGATCATGAAGCCCTCGATGACGCGATGGAAGATCGTGTTGTCGTAGTGACCGTCGCGGACGTACTGCAGGAAATTGGCGACGGTCGCCGGCGCGTTCTCGTCGTCGAGGGCGACGACGATGTCGCCGTGGTTCGTGTTCATGCGGACCTTGGTCATGCGCTGCTCCTAACGTGTGCCGTCGCGGCGCGGACCGCGCGGCGGATGCCGGGGCGCGAAAGGCGCCGGCCCTGGCGATGACGGCGCGATCTCCCGCGCCGCGATCAGGGTGCGAGGACCTTCGCGCTCTTGACGACCACGCGCTCGACCGGGACGTCCTTGGGGAACGGGCCGCCCGAGCCGGTCGGCGCCTTCGCGATCCTGCCGACGACGTCCATGCCTTCGACCACCTTGCCGAAGACGGTGTAGCCGTAGCCCTGGACGGTCGGCTCGCGGAAATTGAGGAACTTGTTGTCGGCGACGTTGATGAAGAACTGCGCCGAGGCCGAATGCGGGTCGGACGTGCGCGCCATCGCGATCGTCCCCGGCGCGTTGACCAGGCCCGCCTTCGACGACTGCTCGCCCTCGTTCCTCACCGGCGCCCGCGTCGGCTTCTGCTTGAAATCGGTGGTGAATCCGCCGCCCTGGACCATGAAGCCGTCGATGACACGGTGGAATTGCGTCCCGTCGTAGTGGCCGGACTTCACGTACTCGATGAAGTTCTCGACCGTCTTCGGCGCGGCGTTCGCGTCGAGCTGCAGGACGATCCTGCCGGCGGTGGTGTCGAGCTCGACACGCTGCGCGTGGGCGGGGCCCGCCGCCAGGAGGGCGGTGGCGAGGGCGGCGGCGAGGGCGCCGGCGGAAAGCGTACGGACCATGCGGAACTCCGGTCGGGGTTGCGGATCGGTGGAGCGGTCAGCGAGACGCGAGCGCCTCGGCGACCCGCCTGAGCTTGGCGGCGAGCGAAGCGGACGGCTTGCCCTTCTCGAGCGACGAGGCACGCGTCCACGCGTCGATCGCGAGCCGGGCGTGGACGTCGCCCAGGTTCTCGTGCGCCGGCGCGTAGTCCGGCGCCGCGGCGAGCGCGAGCTCGAGCTCGCGGCGCGCGAGGTCGAGGTTTCCCCGGGCCGCGTGCAGCACCGCGAGATTGTTGTGCACCTCCGGCAGCTCCGGGAAGTCGGCGGCGAGCGCGGCCAGCGTCGCCATCGCGTCGTCCGGGCGTCCGGCCTCGGACTGCGCGATCGACTTGAGGAACCGCGCCTGCGGTTCGCGCGGCCGTTCGGCGGCGAGCGCGTCCAGCTTCGCGATGGCGGCGTCGTGGCGACGCTGCGCCATCAGCTCGCGCGCGTCCTTCAGCACCGCGGCGTAGCCGCGGCGCGCCTCCTCGGAGTACTCGGCCGGAACCGGGGTCGGCGGTGGCTCCGGAGGCAGCGTCGACGCGGGCGCCTGCGCGTACGCACCCGCCGCGCAGACGACGAGCGCGAAGGCGAGGGTGGCGCGGACGGCGGGACGGGAGGACATCGGCTGGGGTCGGCGCGACGAGGTCGCTGCGAAGGACGGGATTCTAGCGCAACGCGACCGGGTCACCCGCCGCCGCCCCGCGGGGAATGCGACCCGCCGGCCCGCAGGCGGTCCGCCGTGGCCTCGATCAGCCGGCGCGCGATCGACAGTGGGGAGGGCAGCGTCGGCAGCGCGTCCAGCGCGAACCAGCGCGCGTCCTCGATCTCGGGGTCGTCGAGCCGGATCTCGCCGCCGGCGTACTCGGCGGTGTAGGCGATCATCAGCGAGTGGGGAAACGCCCAGGACTGGCTCGCGAAATAGGCGATGCCGTCGACCTCGACGCCGACTTCCTCGCGCACTTCGCGGCGGATGCAGTCCTCGATCGTCTCGCCGGGCTCGACGAATCCGGCGAGCGCCGAGTAGACGCCGGGCGCGAACCGGGCCGACCGTCCGAGCAGCAGCTCGTGGCCGCGGGTGACCAGCGTCATCATCGCCGGCGACACGCGCGGATAGGCGACGAGTCCGCAGGACGGGCACTCCTTCGCGCGCTCGTCGGCGCGGTCGCGCGTCGGCGAGCCGCAGCGCCCGCAGTAGCGGTGCGTCCGGTGCCAGTCGCAGACCTGGAACGCGCGCGCGGCGAGCGCGAGCAGCGGCTCGGGCAGGCGTCCGAACAGCGAGCGCAGGCCGTGCGCGGCGTACGTCGGCGGGACGACCGCGTTCTCGGCGAGCGTGACGGCGACGCACGGAACGCCGGCGAGCGTGCCCAGCCCGTGGAGATCGCCTTCGATGCCCGCGGCGCGCAGCGCCCCCAGCGTCGGCGGCGCCGGTGCCTCGGGCGGGCCTCCGACGACGAGCTTCGCGCCGGTGTACGCGAACGCGAGCGCGTCGTCGGGAGCGGTCGCCGCGATCCGGTGCGCGGGCGTGAATCCGGCGGGCGTGTACATGATCGCGGTCGCTGCCGCGATTATGCCCGGTTCGCGCGGCGCGCGTCGCGCGCGCTCAGCGTACGAACGCCCCGTCGCGTCCGATCGCCGTCAGCTCGACGTAGCGCGAACCGCCGTGATCGGTCGGCGAGTAATTGACGAGAAAGCCGCCGGCGTCGTAGTCGACCAGCGTTTCCAGCGCGGCGACCAGCCGCTCGCGCGTGAGATCGCGGCCGGCGCGGCGCAAGCCCTCGACCAGCACCTTCGCCGCGATGTAGCCCTCGAGACTGGTGAACGAGTAGCTCTCCTTGCCGGTCTCGGAGGCGAGCGCGCGCTGGTAGTCGCGCACGACCGGGGTCCCGACGTTCCAGGGGAACGGGACGACCTGCGAGATGCCGACGCCGCGACCTTCGGGACCGAGTTCGCCGGCGAGCGCCCGGCTGCCGACGAAGGACACGTTCAGGAATTGCGGATGCTTGCCCGCGGCCTTCATCGCCTTGATGAACGCGGCGCACGACTTGTACGCGCTGATCATCACCACTGCCTGTGGATCGACTTTCGCGAGAGCCGCGACCGCGTCCTTGACGTCGGTCGTGTTGCGCTCGACGGTGGCGGTCGCGGCGATCTTCATGCCGCGCGCCGCGGTCGCGCGCTCGACGCCCTCGAGGCCGGCCTTGCCGTACGAGTCGTTCTGGTAGAACACGGCGATCCGGTCGAGCTTCAAGGTCGCGAGCAGGTCGACCAGCTTGTCCGTCTCGGCGTAGTAGCTCGCCCGGACGTTGAAGATCATCCGGTTGAACGGCTTGCGGAACGCCTCCGCGCCGGTGAACGGTCCGACCAGCGGGACACCGGCGCGCGTGAACACCGGCATGGCGGCGATCGTGGTCGGCGTGCCGACGTAGCCGAACAGCGCGAATACTTCGTCGCGTTCGACGAAGCGGCGCGTGTTCGCCGCGGCCCGGTCCGGCTCGTAGCCGTCGTCGAGCGTGCGCAACTCGATGCGACGACCGTTGACGCCGCCGCGCGCGTTGACCGCGTTGAAGTAGGCGAGGGCGCCCGCGCGCATCTCGGTCCCGAGTTCCAACGCGGGACCGGAGGTCGCCGCCGACTGGCCGATGACGATCGTGCCGGCGGTTAGCCCTTGCGCGTGCAGGGTCGCGGGGCAGAAGGTGACGGAGAGCGCCGTCGCGACGACCAAATTGCGCAGCATGCCGGATCCTCCCCGAACGGCGCCCCCGACGCTCCGCGAGGCATGAGCCGGCGGGCCGGGTGGAACGAGACGGCCTTATCGAATCGCTCTTGCCACGACCTGCGGACGATAGCAAACATCGCGCCACCTGAACACCGAGGCGGCCGTGGGGTGCGCCACCCGGGCGCCGCCCGCCCGCGCGATGCCGCCGGGGGGGCCGCCGGGAGTGGACGTGCCGGGAGGCCGGCCCGCGTCGCCTCCGGGGAAACCGTCACGCGAGCCTGAGCGGCATCCTTCGCAGGCGCTGGCCGGTCGCCGCGGCGAGCGCGTTGGCGACGGCGGGGGCGATCACCGGCGTCGCCGGTTCGCCGACGCCGGTGGGCTTCGCCGTCGACGGCACGATGTGGACCTCGATGCGCGGCATCTCCGGCATCCTCAGGATCGGGTAGTCGTGGACGTTCGACTGCTCGACCTGGCCGTCCTTGAACGTGATCGCGCCGCTCGTCGCCGCCGACAGTCCGTAGACGATCCCGCCTTCCATCTGGGCGCGCACGTTGTCCGGGTTGACCGCGAGGCCGCACTCGACGACGCAGACGACGCGATCGACCGAGTAGCTCGCGTCGGCGCGCACCGTGACCTCGGCGACCTGCGCGACGACCGTGCCGAACGACTCGTGGACGGCGACGCCGCGACCCCGTTTCTCGCCGGGCCTGCCCGATGGGAGCGGCGTGCCCCAGCCCGCGCGTGCGGCGGCGAGTTCGAGCGCGGCGAGATGGCGCGGGTGTTTCGCGAGCAGCGACCGGCGCAGCGTCACCGGATCGCGGCCCGCGGCGACGGCGAGCTCGTCGACGAAGCACTCGGTCGAGAAAGCGGTGTGGGTCGAGCCGACCGAACGCCACCACTGGACCGGAACGTCGACACGCGGCGTGTGCAGCTCCACGGCGATCGCGGGAATCGCGTAAGGCAGCGTCGCGGCGCCTTCGACCGAGGTTTCGTCGACGCCGTCCTTGACCAGGAACTTCTCGAACGCGGTCCCGGCCATGATCGACTGGCCGACCAGCCGGTGCTGCCAGCCGGTGATAGCGCCGTTGCCGTCGAGTCCCGCCTTCAGCGCGTGCACGAACGCCGGCCGGTAGTAGCCCGCGCGCATGTCGTCCTCGCGCGTCCACAGGAGCTTGACCGGCACGTCGCGCGTCCCCGCCTTCGCGAGCCGTCCGACGATCTCCGCGCATTCGACCAGGTAATCGGCGTGCGGATTGGCGCGCCGCCCGAAGCTGCCGCCCGCGTGCAGCATGTGGATCGTCACCTGCTCGGGCTTGAGTCCCAGCACCTCGGCGACCGCCGACTGGTCGGTCGTCTGCGACTGCGCGCCGGTCCAGACCTCGCAGCGGTCCGCCGAGAGTCTCATCACGCAGTTCATCGGCTCCATCGCCGCGTGCGCGAGGTAGGGGAATTCGTAGGTCGCCTCGAGCGAGCGCGCCGCCGCCGCGATCGCCTGCGCCGCGTCCCCGTCGGTCCTCGCGGGGCGACCGGGCGTCGCGGCGAGCTTTCGGTAGTCGGCCATCTGGCCGGCGGTCGACCCGCGCCAGAGTCCGGTCTCGTTCCACTCGACGACCAGCGCGTCGCGCGCCTTCTTCGCCGCCCAGAAGCTCGTCGCCAGCACGGCGACGCCGCGCGGCATCTCGAGCACCGAGCGCACGCCGGGGATGCCGCGCAGCGCCGACGCGTCGACGCGGCGCGGACGGGCGCCGAAGCGCGGCGGATGCGCGACCAGCGCGGTGAGCATGCCGGGGAGCTTCAGGTCCTGTGTGTAGAGCGCCGAACCGTTCGCCTTCGCCTTCGCGTCGGTGCGCGGGACGTGCTTGCCGATGTAGACGTAGTCCTTCGGGTTCTTCAGGCGGACGTTCGCGGGTACCGGCAACGCCGCGGCGGCCTCGGCGAGTTCGCCGAACGTCGCCTTGCGTCCGGACGCGTGCGAAACGACGCCGGCCGCGACCCGGATCGATTCGGGCGGAACCTTCCAGCGCGCGGCCGCCGCGCCGACGAGCATCGCCCGCGCGGCGGCGCCCGCCTCGCGCAGCTGATCCCAGGAGTTGGCGATCGACGACGACCCGCCGGTCCCCTGGAACGGTCCCCACATCGTGTTCGCGTAGCGCGTGACATCCGCCGGCGCGCCCTCGACGCGGACCTGGCTCCACGCCGCGTCCAGTTCCTCGGCGACCAGCGTCGCGAGGCCGGTGTGGACGCCCTGGCCCATCTCCAGATGCTTGCTCACCACGCTGACCGTGTTGTCGCGACCGATCCGCACGAACGCGTTCGGCGCGAACGGCGGCGCGGCGGTCGCGGCGCCGGTCCTGCCGGGGCCGGCGGTTTGCGCCCGCACCGGCAGGCGGACGCCCAGCACGAGCCCCGCGCCGGCCGCCAGACCGGCACGCAGCAGCGCGCGGCGCGAGCGCGAGACATTGTCGACGGCGGATCGGTTCATCGTCGTCTCCGTCAGCCCAGCGTCTTCGCCGCTTCGCGGATCGCGGCGCGGATGCGCTGGTAGGTGCCGCAGCGGCAGAGGTTGCCGGCCATCGCCGCGTCGATGTCGGCGTCGGTCGGGCGCTTGTTCGACGCGAGCAGCGCCGCGGCGCTCATGATCTGGCCGGGCTGGCAGAACCCGCACTGCGACACGTCGACCTTCTCCCACGCCGTCTGCAGCGCCTTGCCCTCGCGCGAGGCGAGGCCCTCGATCGTCGTGATCTCGGCGCCCGGCTTGAGCGAGGCGAGCGGCGTCTGGCACGCGCGGACCGGCTGTCCGTCGACGTGGACGGTGCAGGCGCCGCACTGCGCCATCCCGCAGCCGTATTTCGCGCCGGTGAGATCGAGCGAGTCGCGCAGCACCCAGAGGAGCGGCGTGTCGCCGGGCACGCTCGCGGCGACGTCGACGCGCTCCTGGTTCACGAAGAGGACGGGCATGGCGGGATTCCGTGCGGTGGCCGCGTGCGGGCGAGGCGCGGATGGTAGGCGATCGCAGGCGGCGAAGGCAATGGACAACGGGCGCACGGCCGGCGCGCGACATTACCGGCTGCCGCCGGGCTGGCGCGCCGATGCGTCCCGAGCGCGGGCGGGGGCGAAAAACCCGCGCTGCGTCAGGGACTTGGGGGCCGGACATGGTAGAATCACCGATTGTCGAAACCCGCGACCGACCGATGGAAGCCGAACAGCTCAATCTGATCGCCAACACGCTCGCCGACCTGAAGAACCGGTCGGCCGAGATGCGGAGGTATCTTTGACTTCGATCGCCAGGCGAAGGAGCTCGAGGAGGTCCGTCGCGCGCTCGAAGACCCGAAGGTCTGGGACGATCCCGCCCGCGCGCAGGAGCTGGGCAAGCGCAAGAAGTCGCTCGACGACGTCGTCGGGACGCTGACCCGGCTCGACCGCGGGCTCGCAGACAGCGTCGAGCTCTTCGATCTCGCCCGCGCGGACGACGACGACGCGACGGTGATCGCCGTGCGCGACGACGTCGCGCAGCTCGCCGGCGTGGTCGAGAACCTCGAGTTCCGCCGGATGTTCAGCCATCCGATGGACCCGTCGCCGTGCTTCGTCGACATCCAGGCGGGCAGCGGCGGCACCGAGGCGCAGGACTGGGCGTCGATGCTGCTGCGCATGTACCTGCGCTACTGCGAGCGGCGCGGCTACAAGGTCGAGGTGCTCGAGGAGTCGCCCGGCGAAGTCGCCGGCATCAAGAGCGCGTCGATCAAGGTCGAGGGCGACTACGCCTACGGGTACCTGCGCACCGAGACCGGCGTGCACCGGCTGGTGCGCAAGAGCCCGTTCGACTCGAACGCGCGCCGGCACACCTCGTTCGCGAGCGTGTTCGTCTACCCGGAGGTCGACGACTCGATCGAGGTCGAGA
>JADZDA010000076.1 GCA_020851255.1 Burkholderiales bacterium
ACCGGCTGATCGACCCGGCCCAGTACCGCGGTCGCCGGGTGCTCGTCGTCGGCGGCGGCGACAGTGCGATCGAGGCGGCGCTCGCCTGCGCCGACGAACCGGGCACGCAGGTCGTGATCGCCTACCGGGGCGAGGCGTTCTCCCGGGCGAAGGCCGCGAACCGCGACCGCCTCGAGGCGGCGAGCGCCGCGGGCCGTCGCATCGAGGTCCTGCTGGAGACCGAGATCGCGTGCATCGGCGCCGAAACCGTCGACCTGACGTGCGGCGGCGAGCCTCGCCGTATCGCCAACGACGCCGTGATCGTCCAGGCGGGTGGCGTGCTTCCGACCGAACTCCTCCGCTCGATCGGCGTCGCGATCGAGACCAAGCACGGCACCGCCTGAGGTTCCGGCGGCGCCGCGTGGTCCACCCGGGCCGGTACGGTGGCCGGCCCTCGACGTGGGTCCGGTCCGCGAACGAACCGACCCCCGCCCCTCGGACCGAAGCCCGATGGCGCTCTGCACCATGGCGACTCTCCCATCACCTGGCGTTGGACGACGAAGGCCTCGACGGACCTTCGTTCTGGCTCGCCCTCTAGCGGGGCGGCGACCGCGTACCGGATTCGGGAACCCGATCGCAATCGTGGGAAAGTTTCCCACTATTACCGAGGTTATGCAAGTGTCATGACACTGGCGGCTGGATTTCCAATCGCGCACGGCGGCGGGAACGCGAGCGCCGGTCGCGCCGCCCCCGATGCGGAGGTCGCCGCCCCCACGCCAGCGCAGTCCGGAGTCGCGCGGATGGACCGGGAGCAGGAGCCGCCCCTGTCGCCGCGACGTGCGCGCCGCGACCGACAGTCTTGGACGTCGCCGCCCCGATAGGCTAAAATTTCATGTTTGGTTCGCCGCTCGTCGCCCCTCGGCACTCCCGAAGACGCGTCCGGTCGTGCAACCGCGCTGTTGTAGCTCAGCTGGTAGAGCAACTGATTCGTAATCAGTAGGTCGGTGGTTCGAATCCACTCAACAGCACCAACACCCAGGGCCCGCCTCGCGCGGGCCTTTTCGCGCGTTCCATGCCCGCCGGCGCCGCGCCGCCTCTGGGCGCTCGTCGCCGCCGCCTGCATCGCAGCGCAGGTCTGCGCCCAGCCGGTGCCGCCGCACGGCGACGAGGTCTACCGGCCCAAGCCCGGCCAGCGCGGCAAGGACGTGATGTGGCTGGGCACGCCCGAGACGATGGTCGCGGCGATGCTCAAGGCCGCGCGCGTCGGACCCGCCGACCTCGTCGTCGACCTGGGCGCCGGCGATGGACGCATCGCGATCGCCGCGGCCCGCGACTTCGGCGCGCGCGCGGTGGGCATCGAGTACGAGCCGCCGATGGCCGATCTCGCGCGCCGCAACGCCGTGCGCGCCGGCGTCGCCGACCGTGTCCGCATCGTGACCGGCGACATCTTCCGCGAGGATTTCTCGCAGGCGAGCGTGGTCACGATGTACCTGCTGCCCGAACTCAACCTCCAGCTACGGCCGCAGCTCCTCGACATGAAGCCCGGGACGCGGATCGTCTCCTACGCCTGGACGATGGCCGAGTGGGAGCCCGACGAGCTGATCCGCGCCCATCCGACCGACCCCTACCCGCAGGACGCCTACGCGTGGATCGTCCCGGCGAAAGCCGCCGGTCGCTGGTCGATCGCCGAGGTCGGCGGGTCGTTCCGCGCGACGCTCGAACTCGAGCAGCGGTTCCAGAAGATCGGGGGGACGATCGCCGTCGACGACGCGCGCGCGCGCCAGCCGATCCTGGGTGCGTACCTCGTCGGGACCGATCTGGGATTCACGTTCGTCGACCGGGACGGCGGCGTGAAAGCCTTGCGGCTCGCCCTGGACGGCGACCGTGCCGGCGGCACGTCGCGGCTGGGGGAGTACGTCGTGCGCGTCACCGCGCAGCGCGGCCGATAGGCGACCGCTCCCGGATCGGCGACATCGGGGGACCATGACCTGAGGCCCCGGCGCCGGGCGGCCTGCCGGCGATCGCCGGTGGAATGGCGGTTGAAATACCCCTCAGTTTCGCGCGCCGGATGCCGATAATGGTCCATGAAGCCGGGGTCGGGCCGCCGCATCGCCGTTGCGAACCGTCGATGGCGCGTCGCGGGGATCGCCGCCTGCACGGTGGCGCTCCTGGCGCCTCCGGGGGTGCTCGCGCAATCCCGCTCCGGCGCGCTCGCGGTTTCGGCGACGGTCGTCGCCGCGACCCGGGCCGAGATCGTCTCGCAGGCGAGCGTGCTCGTCGTCACCGCCGACGACGTACGCCGGGGCTACGTCGACGCGCCGGCGGCCTCGCGCCTCATGGTCACCAGCACCTCGCGCGCCGGTTACCGCGTGCATTTGCACCCGCGGATCGGACTGTTCCGCGCGGTCGACGTCCGTCTGGGCGGCCTGCAGGCACGGCTGGGCTCCGACGGCGGTGCGCTGACCGCGATCGGACGTGTCGGCCGCCACCAGACCGTCGACGTCGACTACCGGTTCGAGCTCGCCGCGGGTGTCGCACCGGGTCACTATCCCTGGCCGCTCGTGCTCGACGCGCGTCCTCTGTGATCCAGCCGCGCCCGCGTCCGGGAGATCGCCGGGACGCGCGGCCCCACGCCAGTGCCGGTCAGTAATTGATCGTGACCAGCACGTTGTCGCCGTAGCCGTCGACCGCGACGTCCTGTAGTGGCGGAATGCGCCCGAACACCGTGTGCGTTCGCGTCCTCGACGGGGCCGTCAGCTTGTTGAGCGTGAACGACGCGTTCACCGACCCCGCGGTGACGCCGTCTCCCCACAACTGGCTGCGCGCGTTGTTCCGGTACAAGTTGTAGTTGAGACGCTCGCCGGTCGACACACCGCGCATCTGTCGCAGCGCGGTGCTGCCGCTGCCGCCGGACCCCAGCTCGACCTCGTAGGCGATGGCGAAATTGCCCGAGGGATCGCTCGCCTGCGTCGCGCAGGTGACCGCGACGCTCCCGGTCGAATTGACGTTCAGCGCCGAGTAGACGTCGTAACTGCCGAAGGCGACCGGCGTCGTCGTCGCGCTGCAGGTGGCCGCGTCCGCCGCGCCCGCGGAGGTCGCGAGCCACAGGGCGACGACGACCCGCCACCGTGCACCGGCACCGTGGCGCACGGGGGTCACTGCAGGCCTCCGACACAGCGGACCGCACCCAGATCCGGCAGCGGATCGGCCCCGCCCGGCCATGCGAGCTCGAACGCGCAGCGGCGCCCGTCCCACTCGGCGACGAGACGGTCGCGGGCGGAGAGACCGACGACGTACGCTGCGCCGTCGAGACCGACGGGGAACGGCTCGCCGCGTCCCTCGATGCGGATGATCGCCCCGGCCGGCAACCACGCACCGTCGTCGAGGCGCACGCGGAACGTGGCCGAGCGCACGCGGCGCACCGGCAGATCGACGAGGATCCCGCTGCGGAAAGCCGGGATCGCGTCCTGCGACAGCCGGTCGACCTGCGCATCCAGCGGGATCGTCGAGGCGACCAGACCGACGCGGTTCGCGTCGTAGGGACGCAGCGCCGGCAGGACGACCGTCCCGTCCGCGCCGGTCTTTCCGACACTTTGATGGTCGACGGTGACCTCCACCCCGGCGTAGTCGGCGACACGCGCGATCGCGAAGCTCTCTCGGATCGGCCGGCTCGCGAACGCGACGCCGCCCACATAGCCCAGCCCGCCCTGGACGTTCGCGCGCACGGCGGTCTCGCCACGGAATCGAGCGACCTCGGCGCCGACAATGCCATAGCGCCCTTGCCAGGCCGCGCCGACCTGCGCCTCGTCTTCGGTATGGACGGCGATGCGGTAGCCAAAGCCCTCCCCCGCCGGCAGGCTGCGCTGGACGGTCGCGATGCCTTCGTCGCGATCGCCGGTCGCGCTCTTGCGCACGCCGTTGTACACGAGGCTCGCGGTGTCGCCGATACCGAAAGGGACGGTCAGACTGACACCGATCGAGAGATTTCCGCCCTCGCCCCAGGCGCGCGACGCGACCAACGCGACCGAGCTCCGGGCGAAGACCGGGAACGCGTACGACGCCGACGCGACCCGCAATCCCGGCTTGTCCCGGAAATCCTGGCGGATCCAGGTCGCCGACAGAGAACCCGCACGTCCGAACTGCGCGCCAGCCGCCGCGACCCATTGTCGCCAGGGGGCCGGCGCGTCCGGCGTGTCGCCGACCAGCGCGAAGTCCGGCGTCGCCCACTGCCCGCGCATCGCCGCCGAGAACGCGCTCGCCTGGTGTTCGAATCCAATCTGGGCGTAGGCACCGCCCCGCGCGTCCTCGCGCCGGCTCGCGACCACCGCGGCACTCGCCGTGCCCAGCCGGCCGACCAGCGCGTCGAGACCGATCCCCGCCGCCTGCGACGCGCGCGACGCCTCGGCGCGCCACTCGGCCGTCAGCGTGTCGGTCATCCCACGCCGCCAGGTCGCCGAAGCGAAGCCGCGACCATAGCGATCACTCGCCGTACCGAAATCGATCCGTTCGGTGCCGCCTTCGACGGTCCACTCGTCCAGCCCCGCCATCAGCAACTGGCTGCCTCCGTAGAATGGCATCGTCAGGAGCTGCTCCTGGCCGAAGAGGTCGCGAACGACCAGACGGACATCACCACTGCCGGAGACGACCGGGATGTTCGTGATCGAGAACGGCCCGGCCGGCACACGCTCCCGCGCGACCAGTGCGTTGTTGACGAACACGTCGACGGTGGACGGCAGCGCCGCCTGCCCACCGGCAACGGCGAGCGGCGCGGTGACGAATGTCGGCTGGATCGCGAAATTGGTGCCGAACTGGGCACCGCCGTAGCGGACCGCCCGTCCCCAGCGTCCCGGGTTGCTCACGGTGTCACCCAGTCGCAGCGTCGTCAATCGCTCGGGGAAGTCGGTCGTCCAGGTCGTGTCGAGGCGTACCGCCCGGCGCCGCCCCCCGTCGGGCGCGTCGCCGACGAGTCCGCCCGACGTGAGCACGCCATGGCGGTCGAAGACGCCGGCCTCGATCTGCGCGGTCGTCTGCGTCCCGCCGGGCGCGTGCGCGGCGAACAGCGAGTAGTTGAAAAAGCCGCCCGGCGAGGGTTCGGTCGGCGCGCGCGGCGAGGCGGCTCGGCGTGCCCGCTCGGTCGCCGTGAACGCCGACGCGGGCGCGATGATCGTCAGGGCCAGCGCGCGCCGGTCGAAGGTCAGGCGCGTGCCGGGCCATGAGTCGAGCGCGACGTGCTCGACACCGTCGAACCGGCGCGGCGCGCCGACCGGCCGCTCGAGGCGCAGCCGCGCGAGGTCGGCGAGCGGGATCCAGTAGCGGTCGTCCGCCGACCGTTGCACGACGAACGTGCCTTCCGTGCGCTCCCGATTGACGTCGATGGTCACGATCAGCGGCTCGGCGGCCAGGCTCGCCGAGGCGAGCGCCGCGGACGAAGCCTGCGCGAGCAGGTCGATGTCGTTCGCGAGGACCGATGCCGGACCGCTCGTGACGGCGGCGACGCACGCGAACGCGGTCACGAGCGCGACACGCCTAGTTCGCGAGCGCGAGGGGAATCTCGACGTCACCGGCATCGGTGGCCGCCCTGACGACGACGTTCGCCGGGCGCGAGACACCGATCGCCGCGTCGGGCCGCAGCGTCCAGGTGCGCTCGCTGCCTGCGAGCACGTAGACGAGTGCGTGGTCGGCGCCCCAGCCGGACGATCCGTCGGACGCGCGCGCCTGGATCGACTGGACCTGCGCGTTCGCGGTTCCCGTGTTCGCGACGGTGACCGAGAGCGATCCGTCGTCGGCGATCCGGGCCCGCCACGACAATGATCGGGCCCCGGGGACGATCGGCGAAACGAAGACCGGCACGCCGACGCGCAGCGCCATCTGCAGGCCGGAGAAGCCCGGTTGCGGCGGAGGCGGGATCTCCTGGACGTAGAGCCGGTAGGCGAGTTCGGCGCGCGGATCCGCCGCGCGCCGCAGCCCGACGCGGACGAGCTGCTCGCCGCCGGGCGGAATCGTCGCGATCGGCGGGGTGACCAGCGCCTCGGTCGTCGACTCGTACCGATCGACGTTCACCGCCTGCGTCCACTTGAGTACCGACAACTGGACGACGACGCTCTGCGAGCCATCGTTGCGCACGGTGAGAGATCCGGCCGGCGCGCCGGCAGTGAGCTCGATGCGCACCGGGCTCACCTGGAACGCGCCGGCGAGCGCGGACGTCGCGGCGCAAGCGTGCGCGAACGCGGCCAGGGCGATCGCCCTGGCCGCGCACCGCACCCCCACCCGGTTCATCGAAATCGCCGCGCGCCGCGGCGGATCGGCGGCGTAGGCCCCGGCGTCAGAAATTGATCGTCGCGACGACGGTATCGGCGTAGCTTCCGGTCGACACGTCCTGTCCGGCGCCCACGGTGCCGCAAACGTTGTAGGTCCGGCCGTTCTTGTTCGGAGCGTTGGTCAGCGCGAGCGTGTTCGTGCCGACCGTGTTGCCCCACGCGCTCGATGCCGGGAACGAGCACGCGGTACCCGGCGTGTTGTTCGGCGGCTGGTACAGGCCGTAGGTGAGCCGATCGGTCCCGTTCGACATCCCGCGCGATCCGGACGCGAAATTCGACCCGTTGCCCAGCCCGATCGACAGCCCCGAGGCTCCCTTGGTGCATGCGACGGTGATCGAACCCGAACCGTTGAGATCGGTCGAGGCGTTCGCGACCACCGGATCGTACGCGCCGAAGGCCAGCGGCGTCGTCGAGATCGTGCAATTCGCGGCCACCGCCGCACTCACCGCGAGGTTGGCCGTGGCGGTGCCCGCCAGCGCGGACGAAACGAAACCGACCGACGCGGCGAGCGCCAGGGCGACGACCGACATCCGGGGCATACAGGACCTGTTCATGGCAAGAAACTCCCTCATGGGCGATCGAAATGCGTTTGGGGGAGCGGTCGCCTGCCCCGGGACACCCGGTGAAATCGGTGGCATCCCGGGCCGTGTCTCCACGCAACCATTTGATTAAATGCAGGTTGGCGACGTTCTTCCCCGGCTTGCCCCAGACTAAGCCAGAACCGTGCCATGAACCGACGAACGGTCTCAAGTTCTCCAGACCGGTGCCGATAACGGAGGCCCGTTCCGACGGGCGTGCGGCGCTCGCCGGACCGACGGCGCCCAAGGCGCACAGGCCCGGCCGACCCTGCGCTCGCGGCCAGGCGCGAAACTGCCGTTGTGCGTCGCAATCTGGCGCGCCCGGACCTCGCGCGCCGACGGCCCCGATCGAAGCGAAACCTCTTGCGGCTCGGTCCTGATCGACACCGGCGGCGCCGGCGAAGATCGCCGGCGCACGCGTTCGCGCCTAGGTCCCCTGGAGCGGCACGCAGGCGAAGACGAGCGTGCGTCCGTCGCCCTCGTACAACCATCCCTGCTCGATCATCGCGAAGACGACGAGCAGGCTGTCCGTGTACCGGTGGTTCGGCGCACCGCCGGAAGCCGCGTTGTAGAGGCGGTAGAGCGGCTTGCGGCCCAGATCGCAGCGCCCGTTCGCGTCGGGGAGCCGCCACGCGAACGCCACACCCTCGTAGACCCAGACCGGATCGGCCTTGAGCAGGTCGCACTCGTTCACATACGGCGTGTAGAAGTGCGTCGACGACGGCGCGAATCCGACGCCGAAGAACCGGCACACCGCCTTCTTCTGCAGGCCGTCCGGCGTCTCGACGAGCACGTAGAGTCCGGTGCGTATCCAGCCGGCGATCACCGCGCGGTCGAGCACGTCGATCTCGGCCGGTTCGGCGGTCGAGAAATAGTGGTCGAATCCCGCGTGGTAGAACTCGTAGGCGCGCGCGTTCCCGGTGGGCGCGCCGCTCGTGAGGTCGCTGCGGTAAACGCCGAAGGCACCGGAGACGTACAGGAAACGCGGTTCGGACAGATCGTAGGCGACCGCCTTCTGGCCGTAGGGGATGGCCCCGGCGTCGAGCGGCGACCAGATCGCGCCGCCGTCGATCGAGCGGAACGCGCCGTACCCGAACTGCGCGACGACCACCTCCAGTGGTTTGGTCGGGTGCACGGCGATCGAATCGATCGCGGTGCCGCCGAGCGCGCGCCCCGAAGCCCCCCACGTGAGTCCGCCGTCGCCGCTCGCGTGGAAGCCGTAGGTCCCGCCGAGCCCCGTGCCCAGGTAGACGCGCGAGCGATCGGACGTCGATACCTCGAGCGCGGTGACGTCGTGGGTGAAGGCGACCGGCTGCCAGGTCTGCGCACCGTCGGTCGACCGCCACAGCGGCGAGCCGCCGGCGCCGGTCGGCGTCCCCCCGACGATGAGGCCGGCGGTCGTGCGCACGGCCGCGCGCGGATCGAGGAGCGGCGGCGCCGCGCGCGGCTCCCAACTCTGCCCGGCGTCGATCGACCGGTAGACGCGCGCCGCCGTGCCGGACGCCGCGTCATCGTGCAGGAACGCGAACATCTCGTTGCCGTTGGCGCTGACCACGAGCGAAACGACGCGCGTGTCGCCGCCGTTCTCGACGGCGAGCGCGACTTTCCAGGTCTCGCCCGAATCGAGCGAGCGCCACAGCCGGCGCCCGCCCGGCCGTTCGGCGTCCTGCGCGAACAACATGCCCGGGAATTCGGGATGGATGAACAGCGGGATCAGCACGTCTTCGCCGGGCGACTTCGCCATCGGCGACCACGACGCACCGTTGTTGGAGGTCGTGAGCGGTCCCTGGTCGGTGACGAACCATTTGCGGACCTTGTCGCCGGCATCCGAGATCAGACGGCCGGCGTCACGGCCCGGCAGCAACGCCGCCGGGTCGGCCGCGACCAGCGTCGTGCCCCCGTCGAGACTGCGCCAGGCGCCGGCGGTCGTCGTGGCGACGAACACGTTCGCGTCCGACACCGAGACGGCGATCCCGGTCCACTGGCAGGTACACGGGACGGTCCCGCGCAGCGTCCAGTTCTGGCCCTGGTCGTTGGAACGCCAGAGGCGCCCGGCGCCGCCCTGTTCCCACGCGTAGACGATGCCGGCCCCGCCCGGGGCGAGCGCGACTCCGCCGAAATTCACCTGGCCCGCGTCGATCAGCGTGAGCTGCCAGACGAGCCCGTTGTTCGCCGAACGGTAGAGGTTGCCGCCGCCGGTCGCGAACGCGAGATTGCGGTCGGCGACGATCGTCGTCGGCGTGAACCCCGCCGACCCGATCGTCGCGCCGTCGGACAGCCGCAGCGTCCGGGTGCTGGTCGTGCCGCTCAGCACGACGTAGGCGATGCGCGCGAACCAGTCGATCGTCGCGTACGACGCCGCGGGCGCGTTCGGCACCGGCGCCCAGGTGACGCCCCCGTCGGTCGAACGCAGGAACGTCGCGTCGGACACCGCGAACACCTCGGCGCCGTTGTCCGGATTGACGCCCGCCAGTCGCGGCGGGCCGCCCGCGTAGGCGCCGAAGGACAGCGGCACCCAGGTCGTCTGTTCGTCGTCGCTGCGCAGGATCCCCTCGCCGGTCTCCAGGTAGACGACGTTGGGAGTGCCGCCGGCGGCGATCGTGCCGAACGCGCGCGTCGAAGCGGCGCCGTTCACGGGAACCGCGGTGCGCCAGCGCGTGCCGTTGTCGAGCGTGAACCACGGCTGGATCACCGGTCCCAGCGCGTCCGCGGTGCGGGTCCAGGCGACCAGCACGCCGTCCGCGCGCGGGTGACCGGCGATCGCGGTCACCTCGCCGTTGGCCGGGCCGTAGAGCGCCCAGTTGCCGGCGCTCGCCGGCAGTGCGGCGGCGAGGGCGAGCACGCCGCTGAGCGTGACGGCGTCGAGCAGTCGTATGCGCATGGTGGTCGGTCCCGAAATCGAGTGGCGCCGCAAAGGCCGTGCCCGGAGTTTATCGCGCGCGCCCTTCCCCGAACCGGCGACGCCCCCGCAAACGACGTCCGGGGCGTTCGCCCGGGTGCCGGTGCAACAGTCGGCGGCGGGCGACCCCTTACAATGGCACCTTTCCCCGAGCCAGACTGCCATGAACCGACTGCTCGTCGCCACCGATTTTTCCCGTCGCGCGGACATCGCCTCGACCTGGGCGGCCCGCCACGCCAGGGCCACCGGCCGCACGCTCGTGCTCTACCACGCGATCGCGATCCAGGGACCGGGGCACCCGGCGGTGGAGGTGCACCGCAAGTCGGTCACCGAATGGCTGGAACAGCAGTCGAAGCAGGCGGAGACCGTGACCGCCGCCGCCCTGCGCGCCGCGGTCCCCGGCGTCGAGATCCTGACCGAAGTCGAAGTCGCCGACGATCGCGCGCAGGGTATCCGCGACGCCGCGCGCCGGCACGGCGTGCAGACGATCGTGGTCGGATCGCGCGGCGAGAACGCGGTGTCGCGCGCGGTGCTGGGCAGCGTCGCCGCGGCGATGGTCACCGACGCGCCCTGCGACGTCATCGTCGTGCCCAAGCACGCGCGGCACCGCGGCATCGACCAGGCGCTGCTGCTCTCCGATCTGGAGGACCTCGACGCCGACCTGGCCGCGCTCGCGCGCTGCGTCGGCGAGACGCGACCGAAACTGGCGATCGCGCACCTGCGCAATCCCGGCACCCCCGCCCCCGACATCGACCCGGCGGCCCGCGCCCGGGCAGCGGGATGGCCGGGTGCGACCCACGCGGAGCTCGTGAGCGAGGACTGGCTCGACGCGGTCGACGAGGCGGTCGCGGACGTCGGTGCCGACCTGGTCGCGATGGCCGTGCGTCCTCACGGGCTGCTGCACCGGATCTTCCGGCGCGACCTGGTCCACGCGGTCGCGTTCCAGAGCCTCGTGCCGGTCGCCGCGCTGCGGGTCTGATCGAGCCCCCGCGCGTCGCGCCTGGCGCCGGACCGCACGGAGTCGAAGGCTCAGCGTTCGTCCACCGGTTCACCCAGCGCGTCGGCGAACCACCGCGCGACGATCCGCCGGTGGCAGAAGACGCGGCCCGCCGCGAGATCGGCCTTGCGCTCCCAGCACAGGAGCACCGGCTCGGCGGCGCCGGCGAGGGTGTGCAGGTCGTCCCAGGCGCGCCGGAGGTCGAGCGCGGCGAGTTGTTCGGCGTAGCGGCGCCGGTACTCGTCCTCGTCGACCGAGTGGAACCAAGCGCCGGGCGCGAGCGCGCGGCAGACGCGGAATCCGGTGGGCGTACCGCGCGGCGGGAAGCGCGCGATCGAAATCCGACCCGGTCCGGTGTACTCGAAGAACGAGGCGGTCTTCATACCCGCTCGATTCCCGCTGGCGCCATATTGGGTCAGGATATCGCACCCAATCAGGCCGTCGGTGTTCGTTCGCAATGCGCGATCCACTGCGCTGTCAGCTTCTCCGAGAGCGAGTTCTGTTTCAGCCGCGCATCGAGCGCGGCGAAGTCGACGTGGTCGAGCGGCTGGTCCTGGTTGAAGCAGGAGAAGACGTAGCTCGTGCTGCCGGTGACCGGATCCTTGTGCGGCTGCAGACACTGCGCGCAGATTTCCTTCATCATGCATTGCATCGGCGAGTTGATCGAGCCGATCGCCGCGTGGCCGTCTTTCAGGTACGGCGCGAGGACGGTGTGGCGCGCGGCCGCGACCGCCGCCATCATCTTGTCCGAACCGATCGCCACGATCCGGCCCGGCCGGTCGAGCGGCAGCATCGTCGCATCCCGTTGGCCGGCTGCGTACGCGTGCATCGCCTGCACGATGTTGCCGACGAACGCCCGGTCCTGCGGCCGCGTCGGCGCGAATCCGGGCGCCTCGGCGCAGCACCAGACGACGACATCGGCCGCCGCCTCGATGTCGGCGACCTTGTAGCGGTCGATCATCCGCTTGTAGCCGGCGAAGTAGAGCACCTTCGAGCCGGCGGCCCGGAACGCCTGGCCGATCGAGAAGAGCACCGCGTTGCCCCGGCCCCCGCCGGCCAGCACCACCGTCTCGCCGGGCTCGATCTCGGTCGGCGCGCCGGTCGGCCCCATCAGCACGACCGGCTCGCCGGGCTTGAGGTCCGCGCACAGGTCGGACGAGCCGCCCATCTCGAGCACGATCGTCGAGACGAGCCCGCGCTCGCGATCGACCCAGGCGCCGGTGAGCGCGAGGCCTTCCATGGTCATCCGCGTGCCGCGGCGCACCGCGGCCAGCGTCTCGTAGTTCTGCAGCCGGTAGAACTGGCCGGGTCGGAAATTGCGCGCGGCGGCCGGAGCGCGGACGACGACCTCGACGATGTTCGGCGTCAGCCGCTCGACGCGATCGACGCTCGCGCGCAGGTCGCGATTCAGGTCGGCGAAGAACGCGGCGTCGGACTTCGCCGACGCGGGCGGCACGCGCGCGAGCATGCGCGACACGATCGGATAACCCTGCTTGGCGCTCGCCATCGCCTTGACGACGTTGCCCTGGAACGACGGGTGCAGGTCGCCGAAGAACGAGGTCGCGCGTCCGTCGCCGCGGATCGAGGTCAGCACCGCCGGGCGTTCCGGCTTGGCGTGGCCCTTGACCGGATGGACCGGAAGGCCGTCCTCGTCGATCAGGCGGAAATGTCTGCCGTCGAGGCCGAAGTGACCGGCGTCCTCGCGCGCGAGCACCGTGTTGGGCTGCGTGCCGGCGGCGATCAGGATCGACCGCGCGGGCAGGGTCGTGCGCGCGGTCTCGTGCCAGACGCCGTCGCCGTCGTTGCGTAGCGCCGATACGGTGAGCCCGCTGGCATGGCCGCGGCCGTCGACCTCGATCGCCAGCGGCGTCAGGCCCTCGGCGTAGCGGATGCCCTCCTCGAGCGCCTTCTCGACCTCCTCGTGGTTGAGCGTGTACGCCGGGCTGTCGATCAGGCGCCGCCGGTAGGCGATGGTCGCGCCGCCCCACGAGCGCAGCAGCGCGACGATCGCCGGTTCGCGGCCTTCGGCGCGGGCGCGGTCGCGCTCGGTCCGGATCGCGCGCGCATGGGCCAGGAATTCGGCGGCGATCTCGCGCTCCTCGTCGGTCCAGCCGCGTTCGACCGCCTGCGCGCCGTGCGCGGCGACGAGCGCCTCGTGACGCGCGAGGAACTTCTCGACCTGCACCGGATAGTAGGCGAGCGCCTCGGTCGCGGTGTCGATCGCGGTCAGGCCGCCGCCGATGACGACCACCGGCATCCGCAACTGCATGTTGGCGAGCGAGTCGGTCTTGGCGGCGCCGGTCAGTTGCAGCGCCATCAGGAAGTCCGACGCGGTGCGAACGCCGCGCGCGAGGCCGTTGGGCAGCTCGAGCACGGTCGGCCGGCCGGCGCCGGCGGCGAGCGCGATGTGGTCGAAGCCGCGGGCGTACGCGTCGTCGACGGTGAGCGTGCCGCCGAAGCGTACGCCGCCGTAGAGCGAGAACTGCGCGCGCCGTTCGAGCAGCAGCCGGACGACCTTGAGGAAGTTCTTGTCCCAGCGGACGGTGATGCCGTACTCGGCCACGCCGCCGAACCCGGCCATCACCCGGTCGTCCAGCGGCTCGACCAGGCTCGCGAAGTCGCGGACCGGCTCGAACGGCACGCGCCCGCCGTCGAGCGTGACGCCCGAGAGCTTCGGGTCGAGCGGTTCGATCTTCAGGCCGTCGATCGCGGCGACCGTGTGTCCGTCGTTCATCAGGTGGTGCGCGAGCGTGAAACCGGCCGGACCCAGGCCGACGACCAGCACGCGCCTGCCGGTCGCCGCGCGCGGCACCGGGCGGTGGAGGTCGAGCGGGTTCCAGCGCGTCAGCAGCGAGTAGATCTCGAAGCCCCAGGGCAGCGCGAGCACGTCCTTCAGGACCCGCGTCTCGCTCTGGGGGATGTCGACCGGGTCCTGCTTCTGGTAGATGCACGACTTCATGCAGTCGTTGCAGATCCGGTGCCCGGTGCCGGCAACCATCGGGTTGTCGACGCAGATCGTCGCGAGCGCGCCGATCGCCCAGCCGTCGGCCCTGAGCTTGTTGAACTCGGAGATGCGCTCCTCCAGCGGGCAGCCGGCCAGCGCGACGCCGAACGCGCTCTTCCTGAACGGCACTTCGAGCAGCGTTCCGTCGGCCGGTTTCTTCTCCGGCAGGCCGCGCGCGCAACTGTCCTTGCCCTGCTCGTGGCACCAGATGCAGTAGTGCGCCTGGTCCATGCCGCCGACGAGGTCGGTGCCGGGGTCGGTCAGCGCGAAACCGCGGCGCTGGCGCGCGTGCCCTGCCGCGCCCAGCTCGATCGCCTGCACGCCCGCGTGATCGACGAGCGCGATCGGCACGAGCTTCATCATGTCGAGCTTGCGCGGCGCGCGGAAGAGCACGCCGTCGCGATGCGCGGCGCGACCGACGGCCGTGTGCGCTGCCCAGGCGGCGTACCGGAGCGCGGCGTCGAGGTGCGCCGCGTTGGCGCCCTCGTCCTGCTGCCAGCGCGTCACCGCCTCGGCGTAGCGGATTTCGTTGTCGCGGCCGACGATCGGTCCGCCGATCGCGGCTTCGAGGACCTGCCGCAGCGCCGGTCCGTCGAGCGCGGCGGCCGCGTCGGCCTTGAACGCGTTCATCGCCTTGCGCTGAACGAACTGGCGCTTGACCGCGGCGAGCGGCGCGAGCGCGTGCTGGCGACGCTGGAGCTCGCGCACCGCGTCTTCGATGCCGAAGAGCCCGGCCACGAAATCCTCGACGTGGGGGGCTATCGCGACCAGGAGGTCGCTCTCGGCCCGCCGGTCGAGCGACGCCGGCCGCGCGCGCGCCGCGACCAGCCGCTCGGCCAGCGGCGGATCGGCGGACGCGAGATGGGCGCCGAAGTGCCGGTCGACGTCGGCGACGCCCTCCGAGGTGTAGAGGGAGGCGAACGAAAGACCGTGGGCGAGTCGGAGCATGAGGTTCGCGTCGGGCCGCGAGGGCCGATGCAGGCGGATGAACGTATAATTCTACCGGGCCTTGAAATCCCGACACGCGGCGCGATATCGGCGGCGTATCGGCCCGACCACCGAACTCGCCGGTCAACCAGGGCGATACATCCGCCGTTGTGGCGTCCCCGCAGCCGTCCCGTCCCGAGGTCCCGATGAACCGCCCGCTCGTCCGTGCCGTCGCCTCGATCGCCGTCGTCGTGGCCGCCGCGCTCCCGCCGCCGGCCGGCGC
>JADZDA010000077.1 GCA_020851255.1 Burkholderiales bacterium
AGTAGTACCAGAAGTTGAAGTTCTTCGGCGCGACGTACTTGCCCCACTGCGACTCCCACAGCGCGGTGAGCGGGAACCGGGCGTCGATCCAGGCGAGCATCTTTTCCAGGGCGGTTTTCCGGTTCGTCCGGTCAGGACCTGTCGTCGCCGATCAGGAGCCGCGTTTCCGACAGGTACTTGTGCGGCGGGACCGGGAGGTTGAGCGGCGCCGGCATGCTCTTGTACACGCGGCCGGCCAGGTCGAACTTCGACTGTTGGCACGGGCAGAAGAAGCCGCCGAGCCAGTCCGGACCCAGGTCGGCGGGCGCGACATCCTTGCGGAACGTGGGCGAGCAGCCCAGGTGCGTGCAGATGCCGACGGCGACCCAGAGCTGCGGCTTGATCGAGCGGTGCTCGTTCTTGCAGTACGCCGGCTGCTGGTCCTGGCCGGACTTCGGATCGGCGAGCCGGTCGGCGAGCCTGGGCAGCGTCGCGAGCATTTCGGGCGTACGCGAGACGATCCAGCAGACCTTGCCGCGCCACTCGACGTCGATCTTCTGGCCCGGCTCGATCTTGCCGATGTCGATCTCGACCGGAGCGCCCGCCGCCTTCGCGCGTTCGCTGGGGAAGAGCGACATGACGAACGGCGCCGTCGCCGCGACCGCGCCGACGCCTCCGACGACGCCGGTCGCGCCGATGAGGAAGCGACGCTTCCCCTTGTCCACCATTGCTTCGGAATCCATGATCGCCTTGCGCGGATTGCTCGGAGAGTTCCTGGAGGTGCCTGGAGGTGTCCGGAGGTCACCGGAGATTCGCGATCGGCCCGTAAACGCCCTGGACGCACCGGGGCACGGGCGGGCCGGCGCGATGTCGGTGCGGGGCCTTGCAGCCCTCCCGGACGCCGGGACCGCGAAACTTGACGATTATAGGGGATTTGCCCGGTCCGCCGGAAGCCCATCCGTGGAAGAAAGCCCGGAAAGCGCTTCCCGATCATCGGGTTAACCGTGCCACTTCGGCGCGCGGACCGGCGAAACCGGCCCTCGCGGGCGCTATAATCGCCACCCCCGAGGCCCCAAACCCGGAAATCGCCCTTGTTGCGCCGCTTCTGGCTCCTGTTCGCCCAGGCCTGCACGTTGTGCGTCGCAGCGCTGTTCGTCGTGTCGACGCTGCGCCCGGACCTGCTGCCACGGCTTTCGGGGCCGCGTTCGGGCACGGTCGTGCTGACGCAGGAGGCCGTGCCGGCCGCCGCGGCCGGCCAGGCGGGCGCGGCGGCCGCCGGAACGCACGGTTCGCTCTCCGCGGCCGCCCGGAAGGCCTTGCCCGCCGTCGTGAACATCTACACGAGCAAGGAGATCCGGGCACGCCACCCGCTCTTCGACGACCAGCGGCTGCGCCAGATGTTCCCCGAGCTCGCCGCGCAACTGCCTCCGCAGCGGGCGAACTCGCTGGGCTCCGGCGTCATCGTGTCGGCCGACGGCTACGTGCTGACCAACCACCACGTCGTCGCCGGCGCCGACGACATCGAGCTGCTGCTCGCCGACGGCCGCGCGCTGAAGGCGCGGCTCACCGGCAGCGACCCCGAGAGCGACGTCGCGGTGCTGAAGGCCGAGGCGACCGGGCTGCCGTCGATCACGTTCGGCGCGCTCGACACGGTGCAGATCGGCGATCCGGTGCTCGCGATAGGCAACGCGTTCGGCCTCCGGCACACCGTGACCTCCGGCATCGTCTCGGCGCTGGGCCGCTCGTCGCTGGGCATCAACCGGTTCGAGGATTTCATCCAGACCGACGCCGCGATCAACCCGGGCAATTCGGGCGGCGCGCTGGTCGACGCCTCGGGCAACCTGATCGGCATCAACTCGGCGATCTTCTCCCAGTCGGGAGGATCGATGGGCATCGGCTTCGCGATTCCGGTCACGCTCGCCCGCAGCGTCCTCGAGCAGATCATCCGTGACGGCGAGGTCACCCGCGGCTGGCTGGGCGTCGACATCCTGGACGACCGGGCCGCCGTCGCCCGCGCGCTCGCGCAGCAGCGGACCGAAGGCGTCGTGATCCGCGGGGTCCAGCCGGGGAGTCCGGCCGATCGCGCCGGCGTGCGCGACGCCGACGTCGTCGTCGAGGTGGCGGGCAAGCCGGTGAAGGACACGCCCGCGCTGCTCGCGCGCATCGCGGAGCTCAAGCCCGGAACGACGGCCAGGGTCGTCGTCGTGCGCGACACCCGGCCGGTCGCGCTGGACGTCGTCGTGGGCAGGCGCCCCCGGGCGTCCTGAGCCTACTTCGCCTCGGCCTCGTCGGGTTTGCGCGCGGTGCCGATCAGGCGCGCGAGCAGGATGCCCAGCTCGTAGAGCAGCCACAGCGGGACCGCGAGCAGGAGCTGCGACACGACGTCCGGCGGGGTGAAGATCGCGCCGATGACGAACGCGCCGACGATCACGTACGGGCGCGCGGCCTTGAGCTTGTCGATCGACACGATCCGCAGCCGGACGAGGACGATCACCACGACCGGCACCTCGAAGGTCAGCCCGAACGCGATGAACATCGTGATGACGAACGACAGGTACTTGTCGATGTCGGTCATCATCTGCACGCCGGCCGGCGTGTAGCCGGCGAAGAAGCCGAACGCGACCGGGAAGACGACGAAGTACGCGAACGCCATCCCGACCAGGAAGAACAGGAAGCTCGACACGATCACCGGCACCGCCAGCCGCTTCTCGTGGTGGTAGAGCCCGGGCGCGACGAACGCCCACGCCTGCCAGAGCACGTAGGGCAACGCGACGACGAACGCGGCGAGCGCGGTCACCTTGAGCGGCACGAGGAACGTGCCGGTCACGTCGGTCGCGATCATCGTCGCGCCCTGCGGCAGGACGGCGGTCAGCGGATGGGCGAGGAACGCGTAGATCTCCTTGGCCCAGGGGAACAGCGCGACCAGGACGACGACGATCGCGATGATCGCGCGCAGCAGCCGGTCGCGCAGCTCGACCAGGTGCGAGATGAAGGACTCCTGCGCGGCGCCTTCCTGGGGTTCGCTCATCGTCGGCGGTCAGATCCGGTCGAACCCCGGCAGGCTCGCCTGCCGCGTTTCGACCCTCTCGGGCGGCGGCTCGGCGACGAGCGGCGCGGCCTCGGTCGCAGCCGGAGGCGCCGCGGCCGCCGGGACTTCGGCCGGCGCCGGGGAACCGGCTTCGGCGAGCGCCGGCGCCGGCTGCCCGGCGGAATTGAGCTCGTTCTCGACCGACTTGACACCCGCCTGCGCGCCGTCGAGCGCCTTGTTCATCGACTGTTCGAAATCGGTGGCGGCGTCCTTCACCTGCTGCTGGACCTTGCGCAGCTCGTCGAGCTCCATCTCGCGGTTGATGTCGGCCTTGACGTCGTTGACGTAGCGCTGCAGCCGGCCGAACAGATGGCCCATCGTGCGCGCCGCCTTGGGCAGCCGCTCGGGGCCGAGCACGATCAGCGCCACGACGGCGATGACGACCAGCTCGGTGAATCCGATGTCGAACATGACGGGCGCGCGGGATGCCGCGCCCTGCGCGGTCGTCCCGCGGATGGCGCCGGCGGTCGCGCGATCAGGACTTCGCGGAGGTTTCCTTGCGGACTTCGCCTTCGATCGTCTGCCCGGCGATCTTGGCGGCGGGCGCCGCGTCCGCGGGCTTCGAAGCCTCCGCCGGCGGCTCCTCGGGAGTCTTCATGCCCTCCTTGAAACCCTTGACGGCCCCGCCCAGGTCCTGGCCGATGTTGCGCAGCTTCTTGGTGCCGAAGATCAGCACGACGACGAGGAGGACGATCAGCCAGTGCCAGATCGAGAGACTGCCCATGGGATGCTCCTTTACGAATCCTTGCGGACGACGATCATCGGGCCGAGCGGGTCGGGTCCGCCGATGACGTGGATGTGGACGTGCGGCACTTCCTGGCGCCCGACGCGGCCGGTGTTGACGATCGTCCGGAAACCGTCGGTCGCGCCCTGCTCGCGCGCGATCCGGGGGGCGAGCGAGAGCATCCTGCCGAGCAGCGCCTCGTCGGCGGCCGTCGCGTCGTAGAGCGTCGCGATGTGCCTGCGCGGGATGATCAGCACGTGCACCGGCGCCACCGGCCGGATGTCGTGGAACGCGATCACCTCGGTGTCCTCCCAGGCCTTGCGGGCGGGAATCTGGCCGGCGGCGATCTTGCAGAAGATGCAGGTCGGGTCTGTCATCGAACGACGTCCGTCGGACAGGGTTGGCGTTTCGCTCCGGAGGTTTCGCGTCCGTCCGCGGCAGGGCCGGCCCCGGCGGTCCCGTCGCGGGCCGCCAACGCGGCCTCGATCGCTGCGAGGAGCCCTTCCGGGTCGCGGGTACCGATCATCACGGGCCGCTCGGCCGCGAGGTCCAGCCGCAAGGCCCACCGGCCGCCGACATTGTATAGCCATCCGGCCGGGGTCCAATGGACGCCGTATCCCCACCACAGCCGCGTGCGCACGATCGCCGCCGAGCGCACGTCCCGGACCTCGACGACCTTGCGCACCAGGCCGACGCCGAACACCGCGCGGATCCGGTGCTCGTCGACGGTGACGGCGAGCTGGCCGAACAGCAGGAACGCGAGCGCCAGCAC
The DNA here is from genome assembly GCA_020851255.1 of Burkholderiales bacterium. Taxonomy (GTDB): domain Bacteria; phylum Pseudomonadota; class Gammaproteobacteria; order Burkholderiales; family Casimicrobiaceae; genus VBCG01. Next base: position 4,564 of record JADZDA010000077.1, read on the forward strand.
GCCGTACAGCGCGTAGCCCAGCCACGGCACGGCCGCGAGCGTCGCCGACGACACGACGGCGACCAGCATCCACGTCGACAGGGCGACGCCCAGCGCGGTCCCGACGGCGATCATCGTGCCGAACTGGACCCGGCGGTAGCGTACCGGGGCGGCGGCGTGCGCCGGCATCGGGGAGGTGTCGGCCCGGGGCGCGCGGGCGCGCTACCGCCGGGCGGCCTTCTCGGCGTGCCCGGAGGTTCCTTCGCGCCGCTCGAGCTCGGCGAGCACGTCGTCGGGCGACATCCCGTGGTGGGCGAGCAGGACCAGGCAATGGAACCACAGGTCGGCGATCTCGGCGGCGACGCGCGAGCGCTCGCCGTCCTTCGACGCCATGACCGTCTCGGTCGCCTCCTCGCCGATCTTCTTGAGGATCGCGTCGCGCCCCTTGTGCAGCAGGCTCGCGACGTACGACGCGCCGGCGTCCGCGCCCTTGCGCGCCTCGATGGTCGCCGCGAGGCGCGCGAGGACTTCCGCCCGGTTGGTGTCGTTCGCCATCGCGTGCGCTCCCCGGCCGGCGTCAGTCGCCGTAGATCGACTTCGGGTCCTTCAGCACCGGCTCCGCGTCCCGCCAGGCGCCGTCCTCGAGTCGCTGGAAGAAGCAGCGCTCGCGCCCGGTGTGGCAGGCGATGCCGCCTACCTGGTCGACGATGATCAGGATCGCGTCGTCGTCGCAGTCGAGCCGGATCTCGCGCACCCGCTGGACGTGTCCCGAGGACTCGCCCTTGCGCCACAGCTTCGCGCGCGAACGCGACCAGTAGTGCGCCTCGCGCGTGCGCTCGGTGGTCGCGAGCGCCTCGCGGTTCATCCACGCGAGCGTCAGCACGCGGCCCGAAGCCGCGTCCTGCGCGATCGCCGGCACGAGGCCGTTCGCGTCGAACCGGACGCGATCGAGCCAGGCGACCGCGGCCGCGCCCGCGGTCAAGGCGCCCCCACCGCGTCGCGCACCTCGATGCCGGCGCGTTTCATCGCCGCCTTCGCCTGTCCGACCGTGTACTCGCCGTAGTGGAAGATCGACGCCGCGAGCACCGCGTCGGCGCCGCCCTCGACGATGCCGTCGACCAGGTGCGCGAGCGTGCCCACGCCGCCCGACGCGATCACCGGGATGTCGACGGCCCCGGTCACGGCGCGCGTGAGCTTCAGGTCGAAGCCGGACTTCGCGCCGTCACGGTCCATGCTGGTGAGCAGGATCTCGCCGGCGCCCAGTTCGGCGACTTCACGCGCCCAGTCGACCGCGTTCAGGCCGGTGGGCGTGCGGCCGCCGTGGATGACGACCTGCCATTCGTCGACCGCGCACTGTTTCGCGTCGATCGCCGCGACGATGCATTGCGACCCGAACCGGTGCGATGCCTCGCGCAGGAGCTCGGGGCGCTTGACGCCGGCGGTGTTGATGCTGACCTTGTCGGCGCCGGCGTTGAGCAGCGCGCGCACGTCGTCGATCGAATTGACGCCGCCGCCGACGGTGAGCGGGATGAACACCTGGTCGGCGACCGCCTCGATCATGTCGATCAGCAGTCCGCGCGTCTCGACGCTCGCGCGGATGTCGAGGAACGCGAGTTCGTCGGCGCCCTGCTCGTCGTAGCGGCGCGCGACCTCGACCGGATCGCCGGCGTCGCGCAGGTTCACGAAGTTGACGCCCTTGACGACCCGGCCGGCGGCCACGTCGAGGCATGGGATCACGCGCTTGGCGAGCATCCTGCGCTCAGAGGCCCGACTTCGCCGCCTCGATCGCCGCCTTGAAGTCGAGCGTGCCCTCGTAGATCGCGCGCCCGGCGATCGCGCCGATGACGCCGTCGGCCTCGTGGCCCTTGAGCGCGCGGACGTTGTCGAGGCTCGAAAGGCCGCCCGATGCGATCACCGGCACCTTGATCTCGCGCGCGAGGCGCACCGTGGCCTCGATGTTGACGCCGGTCATCATGCCGTCCCGGCCGATGTCCGTGTAGATGATCGCCTCGACGCCGTAGTCCTCGAACTTGCGCGCGAGGTCGACGACGTCGTGGCCGGTCATCTTCGACCAGCCGTCGGTGGCCACCTTGCCTTCGCGCGCGTCGAGGCCGACGATGATGTGGCCGGGGAACGCGTAGCACGCGTCGTGCAGGAAGCCCGGATTCTTGACGGCCGCCGTGCCGATGACGACGTAGGTGATGCCGTCGTCCAGGTAGCGCTCGATCGTGTCGAGGTCCCGGATGCCGCCGCCCAGCTGCACCGGGATCTCCTCGCCGATCACGCTCGTGATCTCGCGGATGACGTGCTCGTTCTTCGGGCGGCCGGCGACCGCGCCGTTCAGGTCGACCAGGTGCAGCCGCTCGGCGCCCTGCTCGAGCCAGTGCTGCGCCATGGCGGCGGGGTCCTCGGAGAACACGGTCGCGGTGTGCATGTCGCCCTGCCTCAGGCGCACGCAATGACCGTCCTTGATGTCGATCGCGGGAATGATCAGCATGGCCGGGGACCGGCGGGGCGGCGTCGGGGACGCCTCGGCGGCGGCGGAGGCGGAAGGATCGGAGGGGTCAGTCGCGCCCGTTCCAGGCGACGAAGTTGGCGAGCAGACGCAAACCGGCGAGTTGGCTCTTTTCCGGATGGAACTGGGTCGCGAAGATATTAGCTTGGGCCACCGCGCAAGTAAACGCCGCCGGATAGTCGGTCGTACCCGCCACGACGGAGGGGTCGACGGGCACCGGGTGGTAGCTGTGCGCGAAGTAGAAGCGTTCGTCGTCGGCGATGCCGTGCCAGAGCGGATGCCGCCGGACCTGCCGGACCCGGTTCCAGCCCATGTGCGGGACCTTGAGCCGCTCGCCGCCGGCGAGGGTCATCGCGTCCTCGCGGAAGCGGACGACCCGTCCGGGCATCAGGCCGAGCCCCGAGGTCGGCCCCTCCTCGCTCCGGTCGAACAGCATCTGCAGGCCGAGGCACACGCCGAGGAACGGGCGGTCGCGCGCGACCGCGAGCACGACCGCGCGCAGTCCGGACTCGTCGAGGCAGCGGATGCAGTCGGGCATCGCGGCCTGGCCGGGGAGCACGACCCGCTCCGCGTCCCCGATCACCGCCGGATCGCCGGTGACGACGATCCTGCGGTCGGGAGCGACGTGCGCGAGCGCCTTCGCCACCGAGCGCAGGTTGCCCATGCCGTAGTCGATGACCGCGATCATGGTCGGGAGTCGGGAGTCAGAAGTCGGTTGCCCGTTGGCCGACGTCGGTCACGACGCGACAGGGCGATTCGCTCGGCAGGACGACAGCGCGTACGCACGGCCAATGGCCAACGGTCGACGATCGACCGATTACAGCGTGCCCTTCGTCGACGGGATCGCGCCGCCCGCCCGCGGATCGCGGGCGAGCGCCATCCGCAGCGCGCGACCGAAGGCCTTGAACACCGTCTCGCACTGGTGGTGCGCGTTCGACCCGCGCAGGTTGTCGACGTGGAGCGTGCACAGCGCGTGGTTGACGAAGCCCTGGAAGAATTCGCGGGCGAGGTCGACGTCGAAGGCGCCCACGCGCGCACGGGTGAACGCGACGTGGAACTCGAGCCCGGGTCGGCCCGACAGGTCGACGACGACGCGCGACAGCGCTTCGTCGAGCGGGACGTACGCGTGGCCGTAGCGGACGATGCCGGCCTTGTCGCCGACCGCCCGGGCGAACGCCTGTCCCAGCGCGATGCCGACGTCCTCGACCGTGTGGTGCGCGTCGATGTGCAGGTCGCCGTCGGCCTTGACGGCCAGATCGACCAGGCCGTGGCGCGCGACCTGGTCGAGCATGTGATCGAGGAACGGCACGCCGGTGGCGAGATCGGCGCGACCGGTCCCGTCCAGATCGACGGCGACTGCGATCCGCGTCTCGCGGGTGTCGCGTTCGATCCGCGCGGTGCGGTTGGCGGGATTCGCGGGTGTCGGGGCGGTCACGGTGTCGCTCTCAGGGCGGCCAGCAGCGCGTCGTTCTCGGCGGGCGTACCCACGGTGATCCGCAGGCAGTTCGCCGTCAGAGGATGGCCTCCGTGCAGATTCTTGACCAGGATGCCCTTCGCGCGCAATGCCGCCGCCGCCGCCGGGGCGTCGATCACGCGTGCGACCAGGAAGTTCGCGTCGCTGGGGAACACCGTGACGCCCGGCAGCGCGGCGAGCGCGCGGGCGAGCCGGTCCCGCTCGCGCAGGATCGCCGCGACCTGTCCGGCGAGCACGTCGGAGGCCGCGAGCACGACCGGAACCGCCGCCTGGGTGAGCGCGTTGACGTTGTACGGGGAGCGCACTTTGTCGAATTCGGCGATCCAGGCCGGATGACCGACCGCGTAACCCAGCCGCACGCCGGCGAGCCCCACCTTCGACAGTGTCCGCAGGATCACGAGATTCGCGAATTCGAGCACGCGCGGCAGCAGGGAGGCGCCGGCGAAGTCCGCGTAGGCCTCGTCGACGACGACGAGCCCGGGCGCGGCGGAGAGGACACGCTCGATCGTCGGCAGCGGCACGACGCGGCCGGTCGGGTTGTTCGGGCTCGCGAGCCAGACGAGCGCGGGCCGCTCGCGGGCGATCGCCGCCAGCAGCGCGCCCTCGTCGACCGTGAAGTCGGCGCGCAGCGGCACGCCCGCGCAGCGGACGTGCGCGAGCTCCGCGTAGATCCGGTACATGACGAACGTCGGCTCGGGGGCGAGCATCGTCGCGCCCGGGGCGGCGATCGCGGTCGTCACGATCTGGATCAGCTCGTCCGAGCCGCTGCCCACGGCGATCGCCGCGCCGTCGGGAATCGGCAGCGCCCGGCGCAAAGCCGCCTTGACCGCTTCGGCCGCGCCGTCGGGATAGCGATGGACCGGCGCCTCGGCGAGGACCGCGGCGATCTCGCCGCGGAGCTGCGCCGGCAGCGGCCAGGGGTTCTCGTTGGCGTGCAGCTCGATCAGCCCCCGGGACTTGGGCACCGGATAGGCCGCGGTCGCGCGGACGTCGGCCCGGATCGTCGCTGCCACGCGCGCGGCGACCTCGGCATCCGCCGCGATCGCCTTCGTCCCGCGCGGAGCACTCATCGCGATCGCGTCCCGGGCGGCGTGGGCGCGAGCCGCGCTTCGGCCGAGCGCGCGTGCGCGGTGAGCCCCTCGCCGTGCGCGAGCGTCGAGGCGATCGCCCCCAGCGTGCGCGCGCCGGCCGCGGAGATCTTGAGCACGCTCGACCGCTTCTGGAAGTCGTAGACGGACAGCGGCGAGCTGAAGCGCGCCGTGCGCCCGGTCGGCAGCACGTGATTGGGACCGGCGCAGTAGTCGCCCAGCGCCTCGGACGAGTGATGGCCCAGGAAGATCGCACCGGCGTGGCGGATCGACGGCAGCAGGAGGTCGGGATCGGCGACCGCGAGCTCGAGGTGTTCCGGCGCGATCCGGTTCGAGATCGCGCAGGCCTCGGCCAGATCGCGCGTGCGGACGAGCGCGCCGCGCTTCGCGAACGACGCCGTGATGATCGCGGCCCGGGGCATCTCGCCGATCAGCCGCCGCGCGGCCGCGTCGACCGCATCGAGGAGCGCCGCGTCCGGCGACACCAGGATCGCCTGCGCGAGCTCGTCGTGCTCGGCCTGGGAGAAGAGGTCGATCGCGACCCATTCGGGATTCGCCGTCGAGTCGGCGATGATCAGGATCTCCGAGACACCGGCCACCATGTCGATGCCGACGGCGCCGAAGACGCGCCGCTTGGCGGCCGCGACGTAGGCGTTGCCCGGGCCGCAGATCTTGTCGACACGCGGGATCGTCTCGGTGCCGTAGGCGAGCGCCGCCACCGCCTGGGCGCCGCCGATCGTGAACGCGCGCAACACACCGGCCAGGTGCGCGGCGGCCAGCACCAGCGGATTGCGGACGCCGCCCGGC
>JADZDA010000078.1 GCA_020851255.1 Burkholderiales bacterium
AGCCCCGCCATCTCGTAGAGGTTGCGGCCGATCGCCTCCGACTGGCCGCGCTCCTCGGCGCCGATGCCCGGGTACGCCCCCGGCGTGTCGACGAACGTGAACAGCGGCAGGCCGAACTTCTCGGCGAGCTTCATGAGCCGCAGCGCCTTGCGGTAACCCTCGGGGCGGGGCATGCCGAAGTTGCGGTGGATCTTCTCCTTGGTGTCGCGACCCTTCTGCTGGCCGATCACCATGCACGGCGCGCCGTTGAAGCGCGCGAGTCCGCCGACGATCGCCGGGTCGTCCGCGTACGCGCGGTCGCCGTGCAACTCGCGGAAATCGGTGAACATCCCGGCGATGTAGTCGAGCGTGTAGGGCCGCTGCGGGTGGCGGGCGACCTGCGCGATCTGCCAGGCGGTGAGCTTCGAGTAGATGTCCTTGGTGAGCTGCTGGCTCTTGCGGGTCAGCCGCGCGATCTCGTCGGCGATGTCTACGGCCGAGTCCTCGTGGACGAAGCGCAGCTCGTCGATCTTCTGCTGCAGCTCGGCGATCGGCTGTTCGAACTCGAGGAAGGTCTGCTTGATCGGCGTGGCCACGGAAGTGTCCCGGTCGCGGAGGGCGACCGGCCGAATCATAGCGCAGGTCGTCCCGGCGGCGGGCGCGGCGCCGCGCCGGCGATCCGCCGCGTGCGTCAGTTCGCCAGGGCGTCCCAGACCAGCTTGACGCCGGTCGCGAACAGGATGCCGTAGGCGATCTGGTAGAAGACCGCCTCGCTCACCTTCCGGTGCAGCCACACGCCCATCCAGATGCCCAGCGGCGCGAGCGGCGCGAACAAGAGCGCCGCGGTCAGGTTGCCGACGTTCAACTGCCCGAGGAAGTGGTAGGGGACGAGCTTCACGTAGTTGACGACGAGGAAGAAGACGACCGAGGTCGCGACCAGCGTCGTCTTGTCGAGCTTCTGCGGCAGCATGTAGACGGCGAACGGCGGACCGCCGGCGTGCGCGAGCGTGCTCGTGAATCCGGACGCCGCCCCCCATGCGACTCCCGCGACGCGTCCCGGCGGCCGCGCCTCGCGCGCCAGCCGCGCCGCGATGCGCTCGGAGAGCCGGAACCAGCGATTGAGCGAGAAGAGGATCGCGATGCCGCCGATGACCAGTCGGACCGCGTTCGCCGACAGCGCGCCGAACGCGAGCGCGCCTGCGCCGATGCCGAGGATCGCGCCGGGGAGGAGCGCGCGCAGGTGCGCGCCCGACCAGCGACCGCGGTACGCGTGCACGCCGAAGAGGTCCATCGCGCAGAGGATCGGCAGCATGATGCCCGCCGCCTCGGCCGGTGCGATGAACATCGACATCAGCGGGACCGCGAGCCCGCCGGAGCCGGCGGCGAATCCGCCCTTCGCCACGCCGGTGATCAGGATCGCGAAGACCGCGACCGGGTAGAACGCCGGCGGGAAGTCGGGCAGCGACACGCTTCAGCCGAGCGGCGGGATCGGCGCGGCCGAACCGGCCCCGCGCGCACGGAAGGCGCCCAGCGCCTCGTTGGCGATCACCGCGCCGAGCACGATCGTGCCGCCGACCAGCGCCGCGGTCCCCGGGCTCTCGCCCATCAGCACCCAGACCCATACCGGGCCGAGGATCGGTTCGAGGAGCGCGAGCAGGCCGAGCTGCGTCGCCGGCAGGTGCCGCGCGGCGGCGGTCGCGAGCAGACAGCCCGCGCCCAGTTGCAGCGAGCCCATCACCGCGAGGACGCCCAGGTCCCGGGCCGTCGCCTCGAACGGCAGCGCGAGCGGGGCGGCGACGCCGATCGACACCAGGCCGGCGACCAGCACCATCGGCAGCAGGTCGACGTCCGCGTGGTAGGCCCGCAGGATGGTGATCTGCGCGGCGTACGCGCAGGACACGCCGAGCGCGAGGAGGTTGCCGAGCAGGCGCCCGGCGTCGAGCGAGCCGCCGAACATGACGAGCACGCCGCCGAAGGCGATGGCCATCGCGACCCAGGTGCGCGCGGGGACCGGCTCCCGGAGCACGAACCGCCCGGCGAGCGCGGCGAGGAACGGGGAAACGCTCATCAGGAAGAAGGTGTTCGCGACCGTCGTGCGGGTCAGCGACGCGATGAAAAAGAAGAACGAGGCGGTGAGCAGCGACGCGGCCGCGAGTCCGGGCCAGCCGATGCCGCGGATCGCCGCGGGCATCCGCCGGCCGTGGAGCGCCGCGAGCACGACGGTCACGAAGATCGACATGAACGCGCTGCGCCAGAAGACGATCTCCCACGCGTCGCTGATCGAGACCTGGCGCACGAGGTAGCCGCCGGTCGACCAGCAGACGCCGGCCACGACCATGAACGCCACGGCGCGCGATCGCGCGGTGGCGGCGCCGGGGGCTGAGATCGGATTCGAGGCGGGCACGGCGGGATCGGGGCGGGCGCCGTGCGCCCGGCGGACGGGACGACAAACGCCGACGCCGGCGCGTGGGGCCGGCGTCACTCCGAAATGGTAGCACATCGCGCTCGTCCGGCCGGCGCGCAGCCTCCGGCCCAACGGCGCTCCTCGCGTCCGGACAGGCGGCCGCGGGCAGCCCGTCGCACGCGTGTGCGATCGTGGGATAGGTTCTAGAATGCGCGCACGAAAGGAACGCCATGAGCGCGACGAGCCCGGGACGAAAACGCCACCGCATCGCGGTGATCGCCGGCGACGGCATCGGCAGGGAGGTGATGCCCGAGGGGCTGCGCTGCGTCGAAGCGGCGGCGGCGCGACACGGCGTCGATCTCGAGTTCACCGAGTTCGACTGGAACTGCGACCATTACCTGAAGCACGGCCGGATGATGCCCGACGACTGGTTCGAGACGCTGTCGGGTTTCGAGGCGATCTACTACGGCGCGGTCGGCTGGCCGGCGAAGGTGCCCGACCACGTGTCGCTGTGGGGATCGCTGATCCCGTTCCGCCGCCGCTTCGACCAGTACGTGAACCTGCGCCCGTGCCGGCTGATGCCCGGGATCCCCTCGCCGCTCGCCGGCCGCGAGCCCGGCGACATCGACTTCGTCGTCGTGCGCGAGAACACCGAGGGCGAGTACTCGTCGGTCGGCGGCCGCATGTACGAGGGCACCGACCGGGAGATCGTGTTCCAGGAATCGGTGTTCAGCCGCAAGGGCGTCGACCGCGTGATGACCTACGCGTTCGAGCTCGCACGCGGGCGCCCGCGGCGGAAGGTGACCTCGGCGACCAAGTCGAACGGCATCGAGATCAACATGCCGTTATGGGAAGATCGCTTAAAGGCGGTGTCGGCGCGATATACCGACGTCGCGACCTACGCCTAACACATAGACATACTGACAGCGCAATTCGTGAATAGGCCGCAGATCTTCGACGTCGTCGTCGGTTCGAACCTGTTCGGCGACATCCTCTCGGACCTCGGACCGGCCGTGTGCGGGACGATCGGCATCGCGCCGTCCGCGAACCTCAACCCGGAGCGCGCGTATCCGTCGCTGTTCGAGCCGGTCCACGGATCGGCGCCCGACATCGCCGGAAAGGGCGTCGCCAATCCGATCGGCCAGATCTGGTCCGGGGCGCTGATGCTCGAATTCCTCGGTCACCGCGACGCGGGCGCGGCGATCGTCGGCGCGATCGAGCGCGCGCTGGCCGACCCGTCGGTGCCCAGGACGCGCGACATCGGCGGGCGCGCGGGCACCGTCGAGGCGGGCAAGGCCATCGCCGCGATGCTATGATTTGAGCCGCTGAATCTTCGGCAGGGCGCGAACGGCGCCGAGGTCGACCCCCGCGGTGCGGCGCGGTCGCCCGCGCATGAACAAGACGCCCTCGATCCCAGGGGAGACGCAGATGACGTTGCAGATCGGAGTCCCGCGCGAGACCACGCCGAACGAGAAGCGGGTGGCGACCGTGCCGGAGGTCGTCGAGAAGCTGATCAAGCTGGGCTTCGCGGTCGCCGTCGAGACCGGTGCCGGCGTAGCCGCGAACTTCCCCGACGAGGCCTACCGCGCCGCCGGCGCCCGGATCGTTCCCGCGGCGGGCGACCTGTGGTCGTCCTCGGACATCGTCTTCAAGGTCCGTCCGCCGACTTCCGGGGAAGTCGGGCTGATGCGCGAAAGCGCCATGCTGATCGGCTTCGTCTGGCCGGCGCAGAACCCCGAGCTCATGCAGCAGCTCGCGGCCAGGAAGGCGACGGTGCTCGCCATCGATTCGCTGCCGCGCCAGCTCTCGCGCGCGCAGAAGATGGATGCGCTGACCTCGATGGCCGGCGTCAGCGGCTATCGCGCGGTGATCGAGGCGGCCAACGCCTTCGGGCGGCTGTTCAACGGCCAGGTGACCGCCGCGGGCAAGATTCCGCCGGCCAAGGTCTTCATCGCCGGCGCCGGCGTCGCGGGGCTCGCCGCGATCGGGGCGGCCGCGAACCTGGGGGCGATCGTGCGCGCCAACGACACGCGCGCCGAGGTCGCCGACCAGG